>NZ_SDLD01000060.1:0-12636 GCF_013096875.1 Geobacillus sp. DSP4a
AGAGATGGCTGGATACGACGTGCTGAACGTCACGCCACACGTGCTACAACGTCTGCGCTCGACAGGAAGTTCGATCCAAAAAATTCCGATTCGCTGAGCATAGCCATGCATCCATTGCTTCTTTTTGACTGTCATTTTGATCGTGCGCTTCAAGCAGACAGGACATAACGGGCATTGTTCGGGTAGAGACAGTTCGAAAATCCAACTTTCCCCTTCTTTCCGCACCTTTTGAATCAAAACATCTGGTAAATCGATGAGTTCTTTGATAAACTGAGAGTACATGCGAATTTCCCTCCATGGTTTGGTTTGGTCACCTTTACTATACAGGAAAATTCGCATTTTTTGTACCCTCTATGCACACCTACCTTAAATGATCAAGTACAACTTGTGGTGAAGAGCCTATTGTTATCATAACAAAACTGAATTTACCAAATCAACTGCATTTTCCGCAATGGGACAGATTTTTTTCAATGTTCCCCCTTTTGCCAACAACGGCGACTCGATTCGCTTGTTTTATATGAGACAAAGGCCAACAACATCGCAGCCGAATATACGTGGGACGCACCGGGCCGCCCGCTCCCCCTGATCAGCGAAAGATTGTGGAAGGTTTGGGCATGGACGAAAGCATTGACATTGAATGTCACAAGGAGGGAAGAGCGATGGCCAAAAAAGAGCTGTCATCGCTCGTTGTGCTGGTCAAAAAAGTTACTAAAAAACCTTTGTGACGCGGTTAAGACGCGAAATGCCGGTTCAATACCGCCGGCTCACATCGACCGCATTGGCAAGCGGTTCGCCCGTTTCGATGCGGCGGAGCGTGTCTAAAACGCTATGGGCGGCGGCATCCGCTGATGTCAGCGCCGCGATATGAGGGGTAATGATGACATTCGGATGAACCCAAAGCGGCGAGTGCGGAGGCAGCGGCTCTTCTTCGAACACATCGAGCACCGCCAGGCGGACATTTCGGTTTTCCAAGGCGCCGATAAGCGCCGTCTCATCAACCGTCGCCCCACGCCCAACATTGATAAAGCCCGCGTTGTGCAAACAGGCAAAAAACGTCTCGTCAAAGAGATGATGCGTTTCCTCTGTCAGCGGAAGCGCAGCGATCACCCAATCAGCGCAAGCAAGCGCTTCCCCCGCCTCTTCATGGCGGCAAACAGCCGAAAACGGCGGCGTGTCTCGGCCGCTTCGCGATACGCCGATCGGCGAAACGCCGAACAGACGAAGCGTTTCCGCGATGCGCCGGCCGATCTCACCCGTCCCATAAATGACAATCCGCTGTTCACCAAGCCGCTTCGGAGCGAACGGCTTCCACTGCCGCTGTTCTTGATACCATGCATACACGTCATGACATTGGGCGTCGCGCAATAAGTAGCTGAGGCAATATTCGGCGATCTGCTCGCCAAATGACCCGATCGTCCGCGTCAGCAACACGTTCTTCTTCCATTCCTGCTTCCACAAAAACGCGTCAACGCCCGCGCCGAGCGAATGCACCCAGCGCAAGTTGGCAAGCGAAAACGGCCCGGCCGGCCGAAAGCCGACGTACGCATCCGCCCAGGCGAAATCATTGTCCGTCAATTCTTCCTCCGCCACAAAGCGAAACGCTTTATCGGGCCGCTTGTCCGGAAGAAGGGCGGCAAGCTCGGCATAAAGCCTTCCTGTCACAAGAATGCGTCGGATGTCCATGACGTCAAACCACCCCTCAACCGTTCAAATCAATGTACCTTCCTCACGCTCAGCTCTTTTATTCGTGATATAGCCGGCCGCCAATACCACGATTGTCACGCCGGCGGCAACCGCGTAGACGAACGGGCCATAAGAAAGGTGAAACCAATACAGCACCCCTTCATCCCCCGCCATCATCTTTCCGGCCGTCCACGCCAAAATGCCGGAGCCAACGTACGCGATCCATCGATGTTGTTCCATCACCCGGACGATCGCTTTGGAGCCGAAAATCATAATCGGGATGCTGATGGCGACCCCAAGCGCCAGCATGCCTAGATGCCCTTCCGCCGCCCCGGCGACGGCGACGACATTGTCCAAGCTCATGACCGCATCGGCGATGATGATCGTCATGATGGCTTTCAGCAACCGGTCTGCCGCTTGCACTTTGGCCTCCTCCTCCCGCTCAACAAGCACTTTATAGGCGATCCAGACAAGCAGCAAACCGCCCACAAAGTGAACGAACGGGATGTTGAGCAAAAAGACGATGACCGCCGCAAACAAAATGCGGAGCAGCACCGCCCCCGCCGTTCCCCATACGATCGCTTTGTTCCGCTGGTCATTCGGCAGCCGGCGCGTCGCCATCGCAATGACGACCGCATTATCCCCCGACAAAATGATATCAATTGCAATAATCTTCCATAACGCCAACAGCGCCGCGGCAGAAATAGTCAACAAAAGCCCCCCTCTCCCCTTTGCTTTTCTTCTTCATCATACTGCAAATTTCAGTGGGGGACAACTATCAACCCATCCACTGCCTCACTGGAAATCAACCGAAAATCTCGGATGAGATGATACACAATGGGCGATGATCCCGCTGCCTACACTGACACTGAAAGCAGAAGCTTCCCGAGTCCATCTCGTGAAAAGTCGCAGAAAACGGACTCTCTTCTCAAACGGACTTCTCTTTCAGCCGAAAGCAGTGGGTTTGGCGAAATCGGTCATCTTTCACCAACCTTTTTGACTGCGCTTAGCCAACATTCGTCTCCCGTTTTCTAAAGAGACGTGAATGGACGGTCCAAGGCCCATGAAGTCGTCTCTAAAAAAAGGAAGCCAGCTTTCACGAATGCGTCTTCCTTATCTTTCCTGAGACAGAGCACGAATCCATGCTCGTTTCACTCTGATCCTATTGAGCGTTCTACGATCTCCTCACCGTTCTTTGGCCATCTCCTTCCAAACACCTATCCTTTGGCGAGATCGAAGCTCTTTCCCATTTGTCCACTTCACTTCCCCTCCTCATTCCCCACCATTTCTCTTTTACACCCGCACTTCCTGGCAAACAACGCCATGTTTGGCTCTTTCCTCAAGCCACTTAGCCACCGCTTCAATGTCATTGGAAAAGACGCGGTCAGCTGTAATGGAGGAAACCATGCGGCGCGCCTCATGGTAAAACCGCCGCGTTGACGGGGCCATTCGCTCGATGCCGCGCGCTTCGACAGCCTGCAAAGCGCAAATGAGCTCAATCGCCAACACTTTTCGAGCGTTTTGCACGATCATGTACGCATGGCGGGCGGCGGTCGTTCCCATGCTGACATGGTCTTCCTGGTTGGCCGATGACGGAATCGAATCGACGCTGGCCGGATGGGCGAGCGTCTTGTTTTCCGATACGAGCGAAGCGGCGACATATTGCATAATCATTGCTCCCGACTGCAAGCCAGGCTGTGGGCTTAAAAACGGCGGCAAGCCTTCGCTAAGCTGCGGATTGACGAGCCGTTCGATGCGGCGTTCGCTGATGTTGGCCAGCTCCGCCACCGCGATTTTCAACAAATCCATGGCGATCGCAACGGGCTGGCCGTGAAAGTTGCCGCCAGAGAGCACCGTCCCGTCGGCAAAAATGAGCGGATTGTCCGTCGCCGCATTCATTTCGATTTCAAGCGTTTCCTTCACATAACGAAGCGCCCTAAGCGACGCTCCGTGCACTTGCGGGAGGCAGCGGATGGAGTACGCATCTTGCACGCGCCGCCCCCCTTGCCTTGTTGTGAGTTGGCTGCCAGCTAAATAGCGGCGCAGCCGTTCCGCCACCTCGGCCTGTTCCTGAAACCCGCGGGCTGCGTGGATGCGGGCGTCAAACGCGTCCACAATGCCATAAAGCGCCTCAGTCGTCAGCGCCGCGATCCATTCACTGTCATACGCCAGTTGTTCCGCCTCTAAGTAAGCAAGGGCTCCGACGGCCGTCATCGCCTGCGTGCCGTTAATAAGCGCCAGCCCTTCTTTCGCTTGCAACGAAAGCGGCGAAATCCCTGCTTGTGAGAGCGCTTGATGAGCAGACATCCGCCGCCCTTCGTACATCACGTCACCCTCGCCGACCAGCGCCAGCGCCAAATGGGCAAGCGGCGCCAAATCGCCGCTCGCGCCGAGGGAGCCTTGCTGCGGCACGATCGGATGGATGCCGGTGTTCAAAAATGCGAGCAACTGCTCAATGACCGCCGGACGCACGCCGGAATACCCTTTCAACAACGCATTCGCCCGCAAAAGAAGCATCGCCCTCACGACATCTTCGGCAAATGGCTCGCCGACGGCACAAGCGTGCGAGCGAAGAAGATTGATTTGCAGCTGTTCAAGGTCGCTTCCTTCAATGCGCACATCGGCGAGTTTGCCAAAACCCGTATTCACGCCATAGATCGTCCGTCCATTGGAGATCGCTTGTTCCACTGCCGCGCGGCTTTTCTCGACAGCCCTCATGCTTTCCTCCGCAGCCGCCACCCGCTCCCGTTCATAGACAACACGTCTTACCTCATCGATCGTCAATGTATGCCCGGTCAATACGATCATCATTCCATCTCCCTTCGTTTGTTTTCTCAATCGAACGCCTGGGCAAACAAAAAAGGAGGCGCCCTGCCATATGGCAGTGTTCGCCTCCTCATGACTCATCGCTCTAGGCATGGAGCGTGCTTATATATGATTGATTCCAAGCCCCACCGCCTCGTGCTCAAGCCCGCGCACCGGAGCGCCGATCGTCCCGTACAACGCAACGGCGATCCATTCCCCTTCGTTCGGCTGTTCATATGGCATACCGCGCACCACGGCGAAACGAAGGCCAGCGGTTCTCAACAAATCTCCTAACTCTACCTGCCCTCTCGTCACGCCATGCACTGCCTCTAAAATCGCATGGTATAAGGCGTGCATCTCACGGTACAAGCCACCGTCAACCACTCCATGCCGCTTTGCCGCCGTCTCAATTGCCGCGACGATTTTTTGCGGCTCCATCGCCCCGACCCGCCCTTGACAATAGCGCCAAGCGAGCGCCTCGAGCTGGCCGAGGGCCGCTTCTTCCTCTCCCTCGTCAAGCATCGCCAGCAGCAACGCCTGCCGGCCGATGCGCGCTTGTCTTGGTTCCATGGCTTCTACACACCTATTGATCTTTTTTTCTATTGTATGATGACAATGAATGCGATGTCAATTATGAATTTCCATTTTTTAGCACATTAAAACATTAACAGGCTGAACGATCGCCCTTTATGCTTCTGGATGGAAAATAGTTAGAAACATCTGCCTCGTGGCGAGCTATGGGCGAATCCCTCTTCTCGTCTTAACATGATCAATCCCTGTTTCCATTTTTTGATTATATGATATCATATAAATATCAAATCGACACTATTAGGGGGATAGGGATGAGAGAACAAAAAGCATGGCGCATGGATGGATTTATCGGCATCGGATGCATCGCCCTTTTCGTTATGGCTGGTTTTGTCAGCCTCATTCAAGTGCAGCTCTTATTGGCCGTTTTCTGCTTCGCCCTTGCCGCCCTCTTGGCGACCGGCATCACGATCGTTCAGCCGAATCAAGCGAAAGTGCTCACCTTTTTCGGCCGCTATTTCGGCACGATTCGCGACAGCGGGCTGTTTTTCACCGTGCCGCTCACCGTTCGAAAGAAAGTATCGCTGCGCGTGCGCAACTTCACGAGCAAGAAGCTAAAAGTGAACGATGTTCAAGGCAATCCAATTGAAATCGCCGCCGTCGTCGTTTTCCGCGTCATTGATTCAGCCAAGGCTGTGTTCGATGTTGATGATTACGAACAATTCGTCGAGATTCAAAGCGAAGCCGCCATTCGCCATGTCGCGACAAAATATCCGTACGACACGTTTGAAGACGACAACGAGATTACGTTGCGCGGCAACGCCGATATTATTTCCGATGTTCTCGCCGCTGAGCTGCAGGAGCGATTGCGTGTCGCCGGAGTCGAGGTGATGGAAGCGCGCCTCACTCACTTGGCGTACTCCCCGGAAATTGCGAGCGCCATGTTGCAGCGTCAACAAGCAGCCGCCATTTTGGCCGCCCGGAAAAAAATCGTCGAAGGCGCTGTCTCGATGGCGCAAATGGCGATTGAACAACTTGACAAAGAAAACATTTTAGAGTTAGATGATGAACGAAAAGCCGCAATGGTGAACAACTTAATGGTCGCGATCGTCTCCGAGCGCGCCACCCAGCCGGTGATCAATACCGGCAGTCTATATTAACGGTTGTGGAGTGCGATGACAAAGAAAAAACAATTTCCCCTGCGCATTGACCATGAATTATATGCCGCGCTCGAACAATGGGCGCAAGATGAGTTTCGCAGCGTCAACGCCCAGATCGAGTATTTGCTGCGGGAGGCGGCAAAGCGGGCGGGACGGCTCGGGAAGGGAAAAACGGATCAACAACAAGGAAGCTAGCCAATGACGGCTGGCTTCTTTTGTTTTTCAGTCATGGGCATTTGTTGCCGAAATATAATGATAGCAGAGCTCTTTTTCGAAAGGGGGACGACCTGATGGCCCACCCGCTGCCGCCGCTTACAACCATTACGAAATCTTATGGATCGTCCGTCCCACCGCGCTTTCAACAGCTCAGCCGCCTTTGGCGCAATGCGAAAGGAGGATGAGCCATGGAGAGTTACCATGCTGTGCTCGAGGCGATCGCCGCCGCGCCGGGCGACGGTGTGTTAGCCATCATCATCAGTGTGGAAGGCTCAGCCTACCAAAAAGAAGGGACGTGCATGTGGATTGGCGCCAACGGAGAAACAGTCGGGCTGCTGAGCGGCGGCTGCCTGGAAGAAGCAGCGGCAGCTTACGCGCGTGAGATATTGGCGAACCGCCAGGCAGCCGCTGTTTCGTTTGACTTGCGGACTGAGGATGATTGGTCGTGGGGGCAGGGCGCCGGCTGCAACGGCCTCGTCCACATTTGGCTCGAGCCGGTCACAAGCGACGCAAAACTCGATTGGCTGGCGCTCAAGCGTTGCCTTGACCGCGGCGAACATGTACTGATGGTCCGAAGCATCATGTATCCAGACGAGCGGCCGTTTTTCCAAAGCGAAACAGGCGAACAATTCGGCGGTTGCCGTCGGACGCCGCATCGGGAATGGCGCGAATGGCTTCACAAAACGCCGTTTTATCAAGGGCGAAGCGGTTTGTACGAAGTGGACGGGGAAACATTTTACGTTCAGCACTTTTGGCCAAAACCGCGCCTTGTCGTATTCGGCGCCGGTCCGGACGCCCCGCCGCTCGTCTCAGCCGCCAAAGCCGCCGGGTTCTCCGTCACCGTAAGCGATTGGCGTCCGGCGTTTTGCCATCCATCCCATGTGTCCGACGCTGATGAATGGGTGGTTGGCTTTCCGCATGAAACGGTGCCAATGCTCCATTTGAATGAACGCGATTTTGTCATCGTGATGACCCACCAATTTGAACGCGACCGCGAACTCGTCTCGCTGCTGGCTGACAAACCGCTCGCCTACCTTGGCGTGCTCGGCCCGCGGCGGCGCACCGACCGCCTCTTTCCTTCCGGCTCCGCCCCGCCGTTTGTCCGTTCGCCGGTTGGGCTGTCCATCGGCGCGCGCAGCCCACATGAAATCGCCATCAGCATCACCGCCGAGCTGATCAGCGTGTTGCGCAGGCATGGAGCGGAGGCCGCCCAATGAAGGACATCACGATCGCCGCCATTTATTTAGCGGCCGGACAAAGCCGGCGGATGGGGGCCGATAAACGCGCCCTGCCATGGGGGGATGGGACGCTTGGCGCCGCCGGCCTGAAAGCGGCGCTTCGTTCCTGTCTAGCGCCTGTCATCGTCGTCATCCCCCCGTCCGATACGCTCGCCTGGCTTCCTGACGCGCTGCTAGGCCATGACAAATGCCGCCTTGTCCGTTGCGCCGCCTGTCACCGCGGCCTGGCTCATTCGCTGGCCTGCGGGTTGCGCCGAGCGATGGAGGAAAGAGCGGACGCCGCTGCTGTCTTATTGGCCGACCAGCCGTTCGTCACATCCGACACGATCAATGCGCTGGCCGGCCTTTATCGACGCCATCGTCCCGATTACGCCGCCTTCTCCTGCTCCGGTGTGCCGATGCCCCCAGTTATTTTTGGAAGCCCAATGTTTCCCGCTCTCTTGGCGCTGGACGGCGATGCCGGTGGGCGCACGCTCTTTCGCGATCCCCACTGGCATGGCCTTTTGTACGAAGGTGATGCGTCAACCGGTATTGACATCGACACAAAAGACGATTATGAACGCGCCACCATCTATCGAGAAGAAAAGGAGGGACGCCCCCATGGCCGTCGGTAAAAGCATCATCCGCAAAGAAGCCTGGGATAAGGTGGCTGGCCGTGCGAAGTATACGAACGATTTCAAAGAACAAGGAATGCTTCACGCTGCCTTGGTGACAAGCCCATACGCCCATGCGCGCATCCTCTCGCTGGATGCACGCCGCGCGCTCGCCGCCCCCGGCGTCCGCGCCGTCGTGACCGGCGAGGGGCTGCCGCTTACCGGTGAAGACATGCGCGACCGCCCTCCGATCGCTTTCGACAAAGTACGCTACTATGGAGAGGTTGTGGCGGTCGTCGTCGCCGATACGCTCGTTCAAGCCGAACAGGCGGCCCGCCTCGTCCGCGTCGCCTACGAGCCGCTTCCGGCGGTCGGCTCGCCGCGTGAGGCGCTGAAAGAAGGCGTCCCGTTGCTGCACGAACATCTCGACCGCTATGAAAAAAACAAAACCACTTATCCTGAGCCAGGGACAAACGTCGCCCATCGAACGAAAATCCGAAAAGGCAACATTGAACAAGGGTTTGCGGAAAGCGACGTCATCGTCGAAACGAGCGTATCGTTCGCCCCTTCCGATCATATCGCGATGGAAACACGCTGCGCCACGGCAGAAATTTGGCCGGACGGCACGATCCATATTTCCGCCTCCTCACAGTCACCGTTTATGATCAAGAAGTTGCTTCATACGTATTTTGGCGAAGAAACCGGCAAAGTCATCGTTCATACGCCTCTTGTCGGCGGCGCCTACGGAGGAAAAGCGCCCGTTCAGCTTGAGCTGCTCGCCTACCTTGCCTCCAAAGCGGTCGGCGGCCGAAAAGTGAGCGTCTGGAACAGCCGCGAGCATGACATGGTCACTTCGCCCGTCCATATCGGTTTGGAGGCAACCGTCAAAATCGGCGCGACAAAAGAGGGCTTGCTCAAGGCCATGGAAATCTTATTTCTATTTGACGGCGGGGCTTATTCCGACAAGGCGATCGATGTCAGCCGCGCCGCAGCCGTCGATTGCACCGGCCCGTACCATGTCGAAAACGTCTTTTGTGATTCATTGTGCGTCTATACGAATCGCCCGTACGCGACGCCGTTTCGCAGTTTTGGCCATTGCGAACAGGCATTTGCCGTCGAGCGGGCCATCGATGAATTGGCACGAACGCTTCAACTTGACCCATGGGACGTGCGGCGCAAAAATGCCATCCGCCCGGGGCATACGACCCCGACGCAAGTGCGGCTCACAAAAAGCAACGTCGGCAACATATCAGCCTGCCTCGACCGGTTGCGCGAGCTGATGCGCTGGGACGAGTGGCAGCGCGTCGAAGTGGACGCTTATACGGTAAGAGCAAAGGGAATCAGCAGCGGCTGGAAAACATCGACGATCGACACAGATGCTAGCTCGGGCGTCATCTTAACGTTCAACTCCGACGGCAGTGTCAACGTCATCTCCGGCGTCGTCGAAATCGGAACCGGAACGAAAACGGTGCTCGCGCAAATCGTTGCTGAACGGCTGAAGATGGACGTCGATTGTGTCCATGTCAAAATGGATATTGATACGCAAACGACGCCGGAACATTGGAAAACAGTCGCCAGCCGCGGGACGTTTATGGCCGGACGTGCGGCGCTTGCCGCTGCCGACGACGCCATCCGTCAGTTAAAAGACATCGCCGCCTGCGTCTTGCGGGCCTCGCCGGACGATTTGGAAGTCGGATTCGGGCGCGTCTTTTTGCGCGATGACCCGGCCATCTTTCTTCCGATCAAAGACATCGCCTATGGCTACAAGTTTCCGAACGGCAACGCCATCGGCGGGCAAGTGATCGGGCGCGGCCACTACATTTTGCGCCACTTGACCCCGCTTGACCCGGAGACCGGCGCCGGCAAACCGGGACCGGAATGGGGCGTATGCGCCGAGGGAGTGGAAATTGAGTTCAACCGCCGCGACTACACGTATCGCATTGTCAAAGCGTATGCGGTCATTGATGCCGGCAAAGTGCTCAACCCAAAGGCAGCGCTTGGCCAAGCGATGGGGGCGATGAGCATGGGGCTAAGCTTTGCCAGCCGCGAAGGGTTTCTTTTTGACAACGAACAGCGCGTGTTAAACCCACAGTTGCGCACATACCGGCCGATTCGCTTCGGCGAACATCCAGAGTACATCGTTGAGTTTGTCGAAACGCCGCAAATCGATGCCCCATACGGCGCTCGCGGCATCGGCGAACATGGCTTGATCGGCATGCCCGCCGCCTTGGCAAACGCCTTGTCGCTCGCTGCCGGCGTGCCGCTCAATGAACTGCCGCTTGTGCCTGAACTCATTTGGCGGACACAGAAAGGGGACTCCTATGGTTCCGTTTGACTTTGCCTACTACCGGCCGCAGTCGATCGCCGAAGCGACAGCGCTGTTTGCGGCGCTCGAGCGGGATGGAAAACGACCGCTCTACTACGGCGGCGGCACGGAAATCATCACGTTGTCTCGGTTGAACCTTGTCCGCACCGCGGCCGTCATTGACATAAAATCGATCCCTGAATGTCGGTCGCTTGATGTCGACAATGGTTCTCTCGTGCTCGGAGCGGCGCTCTCCCTCGGCGAGCTCGAAGAAGCAAATCCGTTCCCGTTATTGACAAAAGCGGCGCGAGAAGTCGCCGACCGGACAGCGCGCAACCAAATTACGCTCGGCGGCAACATCTGCGGACAAATTTTTTACCGTGAGACCGCACTGCCGCTATTCGTCGCCGAGGCGGATGTCATCATCGCCGGACCATACGGCATCAGGCAATGCCGCTTCCTTGACTTGTTTCATCAACAGCTGCAGCTTGGCCGCGGTGAATTTGTCGTCCAGTTCAAGGTTGACCGTGCCACCGCCACCCTGCCCCATTTCCACCGCAAGCGCCGCAAGCAAGGGGAAGTCGGCTACCCGCTTGTGACGATTGCAGCGCTGAAAAAAGACGGGACGGTTCGCGTTGCCCTAAGCGGCATCTGCCCGTTTCCGTTTCGCTCGGCTGACGTTGAGGCGCACCTCAACGACCGGAACCGCCCAGTTGGTGAACGAATCCAAGCAGCGGTTGACGCCTTCCCGCGCCCGATTTTGCACGATATTGAAGGCTCAGCAGACTACCGGCTGTTCGTGGCCGCCCAGCTGCTTGAAGATATGCTTCGTGAGCTCGGAGACGGAGAAACCGTCTAAACAGGAGGTGAGCATGCGGACATGGAGGAAACGACAAAGCGGGAGCTTGTGCTGCACGTTAATGGAGAACGAAGATCGATCGTCACTCGCCAAGCCGAAACGCTGCTGTTTGTTTTGCGCGATGGGCTGGGGCTGACCGGGGCCAAGCCAGGCTGTTTGAACGGCGACTGCGGCGCCTGCACCGTCTTAGTCGACGGCACGCCAATCAAATCGTGCATGATGCTCGCGATTGAGACAGTCGGCAAAGAAATCACCACGATCGAAGGGCTTGATGATGCCCCCATTCAGCACGCCTTCGTCCGCCACTTCGCCTTTCAGTGCGGCTATTGCACTCCTGGATTCATTATGAACGCCCACGCACTCATCGAGCGGCATCCGGGCGCGGATCAAGCGACGATTCAAGAATGGCTGGAGTCCAATATTTGCCGCTGCACGAGCTATCAAGAAATCGAAGCGGCGGTGAAAGAAGCGCTCGCCGCCAAAAAAGCGAAAACCGATTCCTGACTTCTTCTTACCACCGACGGATCTCCCGCACTTTGCCGGGGCATCCGTTTTTTTATGCATTTTTCCATTCCGTTTCAAATGCCTATTGATAAAAATATAACGTTCACGTTAATGTTATGTTTGTAAAAATGATCGTGATCACGATAAAGCGAGGGGCCCCGAATGGACCGATTCAAAATCGATGACGTCGCCAAAGCAACCGGCTTAACCAAACGGACGATCCGCTATTACGAGGAGATCGGCCTGATCAAGCCGCCAGCGCGCAGCGAGGGCGGCACGCGCCTATATACAGCCGACGACATCGAACAGTTAAACAACACGCTGTTTACAAGCTATGTGATGGAAACATCGCCGTACGAACGCGGAGTCACCTCCGGCATGTACAATTTTGTCCGCTGGATGGGCGCTGCCATCGCTCCGGTACTGTCAGGCGTCATCGGCCACGCCGTTTCGGCAAAGGCGCCGTTTATGGTCGCCATGGCGCTGGCGCTTGCCGCTTTTCTCTTTCTCGTCTGGCACAAACACGAACCGTCGGCGACGAAAACAGTCTGACCAACGACAAGGCCAAAACAGCACAACTTGACGCAAGCTGGAAGACCCGCTGGCTGGCATGGATCAGGGGCTGACCCAAAACGCGAATGCGTTTTGGGATCAGCCCCCACTTTTTTGCCTCAAATATAGAAGAATCGCCCTTTTTTCTGGTAGAATAGAGTCACCAAAACCACTACCACCGAAAGAAGGGCGA
>NZ_SDLD01000061.1:0-12255 GCF_013096875.1 Geobacillus sp. DSP4a
GGCTACGCATCGTCGCCTTGGTGAGCCGTTACCTCACCAACTAGCTAATGCGCCGCGGGCCCATCCGCAAGTGACAGCCCAAAGGCCGCCTTTCAACCGAAGACCATGCGGTCTTCGGTGTTATCCGGTATTAGCTCCGGTTTCCCGGAGTTATCCCGGTCTTGCGGGCAGGTTGCCCACGTGTTACTCACCCGTCCGCCGCTGACCAAACAAGAGCAAGCCCTCGTTTGGTCCGCTCGACTTGCATGTATTAGGCACGCCGCCAGCGTTCGTCCTGAGCCAGGATCAAACTCTCCAAAGAAAGTTGATTGGCTTTTGCTTCGGCCCATGCGGACCTCCGCTTTTCGTATTGTCCAGCTTCGGTCCGCCGCCGCTCGGGGTCAAATAACCTTCGCCTTCCGGGTGCAAGCACCCTTGCAGGCGAAGAACATTTGCCCGTCACGGCGACCCGCGGACCTCCGCTTTTCGTCGCGCTTCGTTTCGTTCAGTTTTCAAGGAACGAGACCTCTTCTTGAACTTGCTTCGTTGCAATCTTGCGCCGAGGAATCCAACTCCTCTGGACTCCCTCAAACGCAAATGTGTTTTCCGCTTCCTAAAGCGGCCCTTACATCATAGCATTTTTATTGTTCGTTGTCAACAGCCTTTTATTCATACCGCTCCGCAACATTTTCCCGGCGCGACAGCGACTTAAAATATATCATCGTTCGACAAGGAAGTCAAGAGCTTTTTTCGGCCGGGTTGCCTCCTTCCTTCAATGATCTTGGCAACTGACATTTGTATAAACACAATGAAATTCCTAATAGCATCCATCCTCTCACCGGCTCCCTTCCATTTTTGGGGATCAGCAGAAGGGGACCGTCAAAATTCTTTTTTTACAACGTGTAATACCGTTCGAGCATTGTATTTCCTTTTGTCGGCATTTCCACGACGGTTAGCACTTTCCTTTCGACAAGATACTCAAGCATGATAACAAGATCAACCGAGTAAGGCGCAAACTGCGGATGACCGGTCATTTCCTCAATGCTCCAAGCACCATTTTTTTCTTTCAGCGCTTCGCATAAATGAGAGGAACCTGATTCTACGTAAGAATGAATCAAAAATTCACTGGCCAGCAACAAAAGTTCCAGCCGTTTCGGAAGCGGTTCTTCACTTCCAACGAGTTCTTCATACAGTTTATAAATCCTTCCATCCATTCGCTTGACTTGATTCCATACGGTCACTTCCGGGTAAAGTCCGTGCTTGATTACGGTCAATCGCGCCAAATGATGGAGGGCTTGCACCATATGGTTGTATGAGTCGAGCCAATGCTTGGCGGCAAACAGCGCCTTGCCATCTGTATAATGGCGGATCAGTTTGGCAAACTCGAGTCCCATTTTCAATCGCCGTTCTTTAGGCGGGAATTGCTCAAGGCGCTGGCGCAACTGCTGAACATAGCCGTTTCGGTCAAACACGACCGTTCCGTTGAACACCCAGTCGACCGCCTTTCGATGTGACCCGAGAACAAGCCATTCATTTAACTGCCGTTCACTGACTGCATAAAGCACCGCCTTTTTCTCGTTTAGTGAATACTGTCTGAGAAGCATAGGCTCGCTTTGCGGGTCGACAATGACGAGCAGCACGACATCAAACGTATCCGTTGTTGCTGCATGGCAAGCCGTTTTTTCAATCATTAAAATTCCGTGCGTGTTGCAGCGGTTTGCCCATTCGTGACAGATGGGATGCAGCAATTCTTTCATACCTCGCGTCCGTTGCAGAAAGCCGGCCGCGATATCCGGGCGGACAAATCCCTCAGATATCCCAACATATCGATTGACAGACAACCATACGTTCCTATTTTGAGTCGGCTGTTTTTTCTGCACCGTTTTTTCCTCCCTTCCACCGTCATCAATCATCACATTGCGTTTGTGCAGATGTTCAAACAATGCTGTCAACACCTGTTTCATTTCAGAAAGACCAGAATGCTTGCATCCATGAAGCTGTCGTTTGTTGCGTCATTCGTTATTCGACAAAAAACGAGGAATTCCTTTCTTTAAAACGTCGATTTTGTTGATTTCTTCTTCGCGATGGGACCCCGTTTTATGGTATAGTGGTCTATGTAGGAGGGACTGTGATGAGCATCAAATATTCGAGCAAAATCAACAAAATTCGCACTTTCGCCTTAAGCTTGATTTTTATCGGTGTCATTGTCATGTATCTTGGGCTGTTTTTTCGTACGTCCCCGGTCATCATGACGTTGTTTATGTTGTTTGGGATGTTGTTTCTTGTCGCCAGTGGCATTGTATATTTTTGGATCGGAACACTCTCGACGAGAGCCGTCCAAGTCGTTTGCCCGTCGTGCGGCAAAGTGACAAAAATGCTCGGACGCGTCGATTTATGCATGTTTTGCCGTGAACCGTTGACGTTAGACCGCGAACTGGAAGGAAAAGAGTTTGACGAAAAGTACAACAAAAAAAGAAAAAGCTGATAGCCGCCTTGTGCTATCAGCTTTTTAATCCGAATGCGCCGGCGCCCCGCTTTTTTGACAGTCAGGGCAGACTCCGTACACTTCCATGCGATGATGGTCGACCTTAAAGCCGGTGACGTGAGCGGCAAGCTGCTCGACTTCATCAAGCGCTGGATAGTGGAAATCGACAATTTTGCCGCACTCTTCACAGATGACGTGATAATGATTGGAAGTGACGAAGTCAAACCGGCTTGATGAATCACCATATGTCAGCTCTTTGACAAGCCCGATTTCTTTGAAGACGCGCAAATTATTGTAGACGGTCGCTACGCTCATATTCGGAAATTTCCCTTCCAGCGCTTTGTATATTTCATCCGCTGTCGGATGGGACATCGAGGTGATCAAATACTCTAATATCGCATGACGCTGCGGCGTGATGCGTATGCCCGTCTTTTTCAACATGTCAAGCGCTTCCTTCAGTTGCTCGTTGGCAGACACCGTCATGCACCTCACTCTCTGTATAAGATGAAAAAATTATTATTTTATAATATTTATAATTAGTCTACAAGGAGTATATGCCTTTTGTCAATATAGATACCATTAATATATGGGCTCAGCCATCTTTTTAACAAAAAAAAGGGGGTGGGAATCACTTCCACCCGCCGCATTTCCTTCATTTGAGGAGGTTACTATGCATTGTACGCAAAAACGTTGTGATTGATTGGACACTCACCTAGACGATGCCAATCGGGCGACTTCCGCGAGCGCCTCATCGACGTGCCCCTTCACTTTCACCCCGCGCCATTCTTGAACCAACGTCCCATCGGGGGCGATAATGAACGTGGAGCGTTCGATCCCCATATACTCTTTGCCGAAGTTTTTCTTTTTCTTCCACACTCCGTACATTTCTGCCACTTCATGTCGCTCGTCGGAAAGAAGCAAAAACGGCAGTTTGTACTTTTCGATAAACGTTTCATGCCGTGCAACCGGATCCGGGCTCACCCCTAAAATGACAGCGTTCAGTCCGGCGAATTGCTCGTGACGGTCGCGAAAATCGCACGCTTCTGTCGTGCATCCAGGCGTCATATCCTTTGGATAAAAATAAAGGACGACATACTGGCCGCGGAAGTCTGAGAGCGAAACCATTTTCCCGTTGCTTGCCGGCAAGGTGAAATCTGGAGCTGGCTGGCCAATGGCGATCGTCATAGCGTTCCCTCCGTCTCCTTAATGTCTTCTTTTAGCGTAACGAAGACAGAGGAAAATTGCAACTGTCAACGGCGATCCCAGTCAAATACCGTGCGCGTGACGATGACAGCAGGCATAATGTAGCCAAGCAGCGCCTCGGCGATGGCGATCCACCGCCCGATGCCGACCGGGGTGACGTCTCCGTATCCGACCGACAGGAGGGTCATGCCGCTTAAATATAGACTGTCTTCCAGCATAGACAGGCGGTTTCCTGCCGCACTGCTTGGTGACGGAGTAAATACATGATGGCCGTTGGCTTGCAAAATCATATAAATCATCGCAAACCCTAGCAGCATCGTCCCATACCATTGAACGAGCACCCATAAACTGTCAAGGGAGAGGCAGTGCGTTGCTTGTACGCGCGCTGTCCAAAGCGAGGTGATGCTGCCGAGCAGCACGGCGATCACCACTCCGAGGAATGCGTAATCCATTCGCTTCCCTCCACAAATTGTCCGTAGTTCATATATACACCGTGAAACGGACAATTATGCAGGAATAAGCCGCCTTCCCAATCGGAACAGCGTGTCGCCCCCAGAGCCATACATCCCCCTGTTTGGACGAGAAAGACTGTTGGCACAACTTTTCGTTTGTTGCCTCATCGCGTAAAAAAACGGGCTAGCACGCTTTTTAATGTGGCTGCGCTATGATGGAATCGATTTTTTTCGTCATCATTCAATTCAATTTCGATCACCTCGCGGATGCCATTGCGGTTAATGACAGCCGGCACGCCGATGTAGACGTCGCGCTCCCCATATGGGCCATCGAGGTAGGCCGATACGGTCAAAATAGCGTTTTCGTTATGCAAAATAGCGCGCGTCACGCGGGCAAGCCCCATCGCAATCCCGTAGTACGTCGCTCCTTTTTTCTCAATAATTTGGTAGGCGGCATCGCGCACATTGACAAAAATGCGCTCGAGCTCTTTTTGCGCTTCTTCCCCTTTGGACTCGACCAGCTTGCGGATCGGCACGCCGCCGATATCAGCCTGGCTCCAGACCGGGAGTTCAGTGTCGCCGTGTTCCCCAATAATATAGGCATGAACATTTTGCGGAGCGACAGAGAAATACTCGCCCAACAAAAAGCGGAACCGCGCCGTATCTAAAATCGTCCCCGAACCGATCACCCGCTCATGCGGCAGGCCGCTGAATTTCCACGTCGCGTACGTTAAAATGTCGACCGGATTGGTGGCGACGAGAAACAGTCCTTGAAATCCGGATGCCATGACCGACTCAACGATCGAGCGGAAAATGGCAATGTTTTTGTCCACAAGATCAAGCCGCGTCTCGCCCGGTTTTTGGTTGGCGCCGGCGCAAATGACAACCAAATCGGCATCGCGGCAATCATCGTAATCGCCGTGCCAAATGTCAGCCGGCTTCGGCGCAAATACTTTCCCATGGTTGAAGTCCATCGCATCGCCTATGGCCTTGCTTTCATTCGCATCGATGAGCACGATCTCATCGGCAATCCCTTGATTCATTAAGGCAAACGCATAACTGGCGCCGACAAACCCGGTGCCGATGACCACTACTCGGGTTCCACCGTTGTTTTTCATTGCATTCATCCCCCTCAATACAATGTGAACACTTTCACAAACTATTTTACGCGAAAGGCGCACCGCGATGCATGCGCGATTGTGGCGATTGTTTGACTATTGTTTGTCCATTTCATGACAGACGCCGCGGCAAACAACGGGAGCACTCAGCTCCCCGTCCCGCGGTACCTCCTGACCCCGGCGTTCCAGAGCATCACGGCGATGATGAAAAACAACACGCCGACAACCGGGGTCAAAAACGCATAACCATACCATTCCTGCTTATGGAGAAAATACGAAGCTGGATAAACGCCGACAAAAGCAAACGGCAGCACCCACGTTAACATATAGCGGATGACGCGGTGATAAATATCGACCGGATAGCGGCCGTAGCTGCTGATGTTGTACATCATCGGCATGATGGATGTGCGGGCGTCGGCAAAAAAACTGATCGTCGCCAGTGAAATGAAAATGCCAGCGTAAATCAATGCACCGCCAATCACAAGCAAAATAAACACGAAGACATCATACCAATGAAATGAAAGAGACAAGCGGCTGCCGGCATACAGCATAATGATCAGCCCGGGCACAGCGCCAAGCAACGATTCGAGCTCCATCCGCTCCAAAATGATCTGGAACAGGCTGTGAACCGGGCGCGTCAACACGCGATCCATTTCTCCCTGAACAATGTAGCGCTCGTTGAAATCCCATAGATTAAAAAAGGCGCCAAATACGGCGTACGGCACAAGGAAAAAGCCGTAAATAAACAACATCTCATCGCGCGACCAACCGTGAAGCAGCGTCGTATGGCCAAACACGACGAGCAAGAACACCAAGTTGACCGCCTGCGCCATGAAATCGGACAACCATTCAATCAGCAAATCCGCGCGGTATTGCCATTTTGTCTTCATGTACTGGGCCATATATTGAAAAAAAACCGATACGTAAAACAAAGTCTACCCCCCTTGCACAACGAGCCGTTTTTTCGCCACCCGCCATAACAGCACAATCGGAAACCATAACAGCACGCACCATGCCGCCTGCAGAAGCAGGCCATCACGGACAGCAGTTCCTTGAAAACTTTCTGTGATGATCATGCTTGGAATGTAGCTGATGGCTTGAAACGGCATATACGCCATGAGCTGTTGCGCCCAATCCGGGTAAAACGACAACGGCAAAATCAGACCGGAAAATAGATCAATAATAAACCGTTTCGCCCTCAGCAGCCCTTCATTTCGGAACGTAAAAAATGTCACGACTCCCGCAAGCAAGTTCAGCTCCGAAAAGATGATAAAGCTGAATAGAAGCGACAAGCCGAAAGACAGCCATGTTTTGGCGTGTTCCGGAAACTCGAGCGGCAAAAAGAGCGAGACAACGAGCAACCCCGGCAACGATAGGAAGAACAAGCGGAACAGCCCTTCGCCAAGCCCTTGCACCGCTTTCATCCCTAAATAGCTGTACGGACGGATGAGTTCCGTCGCTATTTTTCCATCGCGGATTTCCATCGCGATTTCGCGGTCAAGGTTGTTAAAATAAAACGCCCGCGCCAGCCAGGAAATGGCGACATACGTCGTCATTTGCCCAAGCGACATCCCTTGCATCGATGATTTGCCGCCATAAATAGCCGACCAAAGGAAGTAATACGCTGAGATGTTAATGGCGTAAATCAAAATGCCAGTATAATAGTTTGTCCGGTAGGCAAGCATCATTAAAAAGCGGATGCGGACCATCTCGACATACTTACCCATTAGCCGCACCTTCTTGATAAATATTGCGGATGATCTCCTCCGTCGGCACTTCATGAATGTGGATGTCTTGCAGTGGATAGCGGGCGGCGACGCGGCTGACGACTTCCGGCACGCCTCCTGATGGAACGTGCGCCACCCAAACGTTCGGCTGTTCACCTTGTTTCCAATTAACATCCAATCCAGTTGTCAGCTCCTGCAAGGCAACGAGGGTGGCTTCTTCAACAAATGTAAACGAAATCCGTTTTCCTTGGCCCCATTTTTCTTTCAACTGCCCAAGCGAACCGTCATAAATGATTTTCCCTTCATCAAGCATAATCACCCGCTCGCAAAGCGCTTCAATGTCTGACATATCGTGCGTCGTCAGCAGGATCGTCGTGCCATACCGTTCATTCAATTGCTTTAAAAACTGGCGGATGTTCAGTTTCACCAGCACATCCAAACCGATGGTCGGCTCGTCCAAAAACAACAGCGGCGGGTTGTGAATGAGGGCGGCGGCGAGCTCGCAGCGCATCCGCTGGCCAAGCGACAGCTTGCGCACCGGCTTGTCAAGGAGCGGACCGATGTCTAGCATCTCGATGACTTCGCCCATATGACGGCGATATTGCTCATCAGGGACGCGGTATACTTTTTTTAACAGACGAAACGATTCTTGCACGGCGATGTCCCACCATAATTGCGAGCGCTGGCCGAAGACGACGCCGATCGTCCGCACAAATTTCTCCCGCTCTTTATGCGGATTCATCCCGTTGACGACAATGCGCCCGGATGTCGGCGTTAAAATGCCGGTCAACATTTTGATCGTCGTTGACTTGCCGGCGCCGTTTTCGCCAATATAGCCGACGATCTCTCCTTGCCTGACCGCAAACGAAATGCCGTCCACCGCCCGGATGGTCGCATAACGGCGCGTCCATAAATCGCGAAACGCTCCGACGAGGCCAGAGCGGCTTTTGTGCACTTTAAATTCTTTGCGCAATTGTTCTACTTCGATGGCGTTCATCGTTCTCCTCCTGCCTCTTCATCACATCAACATCAAAAAGGACGTCATCCGCCCTTCTCCTATGTTGCAATTATACATAAATCGTTGCTATTTTCACCTTTTTTGTTTTTCCAGACAAGTGTGCGTGCTATGGTAAAATAAAGAGGCAGTCATCGGGAACAGGAGGATGAAGCGATGCAATGGACAAAATCGGAGCAATTGTATGAAGAAGCGCTCCAGCACATCGTTGGCGGGGTGAACAGCCCGTCCCGCTCATACAAAGCGGTCGGCGGCGGTGCCCCAGTCGTGATGGAGCGGGCGCAAGGGGCGTATTTTTGGGATGTGGATGGAAACAAGTACATCGACTACTTGGCCGCCTACGGACCGATCATCGCCGGGCACGCCCATCCGCACATCGCGGAAGCCATCCGCCGCGCCGCCGAGACCGGTGTGTTGTACGGCACGCCGACGCCGCATGAGATTACATTTGCGAAGATGTTGAAAGAGGCGATTCCGTCGCTTGAGAAAGTCCGCTTTGTCAACTCGGGGACGGAAGCGGTGATGACGACAATCCGCGTCGCCCGCGCCTACACCGGACGAAGCAAAATCGTCAAATTCGAAGGCTGCTACCACGGCCATTCGGACCTTGTACTTGTCGCCGCCGGCTCGGGGCCATCGACGTTGGGGACGCCGGATTCAGCCGGCGTGCCGCAAAGCATCGCCCAAGAAGTCATTACCGTGCCATACAACGATGTCGACTCATTCCGTGAAGCGATGAATGTTTGGGGCGAACAAGTCGCCGCCGTATTGGTTGAGCCGATCGTCGGCAACTTCGGCATCGTCCTACCAAAACCGGGCTTTTTAGAAGCGATCAATGAGATTGCTCACAAGGAAGGGGCGCTCGTCATTTACGACGAAGTGATCACCGCCTTCCGCTTTATGTACGGCGGAGCGCAAAACTTGCTTGGTGTGGAGCCCGACTTGACGGCGATGGGGAAAATTATTGGCGGCGGTCTGCCGATTGGGGCGTACGGCGGACGCCAGAACATTATGGAACAAGTCGCTCCGCTCGGACCGGCGTACCAGGCCGGGACGATGGCCGGCAACCCGGCATCGATGCTTGCGGGCATCGCCTGCCTTGAGGTGTTGAAACAAGAGGGCGTCTATGAGCATCTCGACCGATTGGGAGCCATGCTGGAAGAGGGCATCCTTGCCCATGCTCGCCAATGCGGCCTGCCGGTGACCGTCAACCGCTTAAAAGGCGCGCTCACCGTCTTCTTCACGGACGAAAAGGTGGAAAACTACAAGCAAGCCCAGCGCAGCGACGGCGAGTTGTTTGCGAAATTTTTCAAGCTCATGCTCAAACAAGGGATCAATCTCGCGCCATCGAAATATGAAGCATGGTTTATCACCCTCGCCCATACAGAAGACGACATCGCCTATACGATCGAGGCGGTCGGCAAGGCGTTTCGGCAGCTATAAGCGCTTGCGCCTCCGTCCCCCTCGTCAAACAGCGCCCGCGTCAGGCAGGCGCTGTTTTGTTTTCACTGCATTTGTTGACAATTTTGTGAACAAAGCAGGAGAACAGGAAAGGGTCATTGATTTCCACCTGCCTGCATGATATGATAAACATCAAATTCTGAAAATTAAGACTCGTATTTTTCATCCAGCAAGCAGTGGAGGAGGTGACCGGCGCCGAGGGGAGAGCGCCCTCCCGACCGCGCCTAAGTATACATGGAGCAACGTACATATCGTTCGGCAAACGAAGCGAACCAACGCGGCGCCATACTGTTGGCGGCAATGGAAAAGCGGAACATCCCGACCAACGAACATGTCCAAACTGTCCTTCAGGCGCTTGCCCAATGGGGCGCAAAAGGAAACGCTGCGATTCAGCTGGACATCCCGCGCAAACTATGGATGGAAAAACTCGCGAATGCTGGACAAAATCCGGAAATTGCAACAAACAGCTATTTCACCGTCGGCCATATACACGTTGCGCCTTCCGCTGACGCTGAGCGGGTTCGGGCGCACCTTCGCCAATTGTGCAAACAGTTCGGCTTCATTCTTCTGTTCGAAACCATCCGGCCATCCGCAGATGAAAGCGCCTTGTTTTGGCAAATCGCCATGCTGCCAGGCGATGTATTTTCGTTATCAGACCGCTTGTTTCGACTGACGGCCGCTATGGAACGCGAGCCGCACGTCCGCGTTGCTTCGCTCGGCCACACTCATGTGATCTATCAAGCATATACACTGGCTGATTTGTTGCGCGAACCGGATGTATCCCATCCGTTTTTCGCCTCAGCCGCTTCGTTCGCCTATGCCAATGGGGCGGAGTCTTTCTTTTGCCATCAGCGGCTCGGTTCAGCCGGCATGCTTGTCCATTGCGGGGAAATGTCTGTTGGCGCTGTGGAAACGCTCATTTACGACCACGGTTACAGCCTGCTCGAGGCAGCCGGAGCTGCCTTTTGGCCCGACGCGGCCAAACGACACAGCTTGCCGTCTATCGGACAGCTGCCGGCATGTTTGGCCGCCAGCTTCGAACAAGAAGCCGTATGGGTCGCCGGAACAGCCGGAGCGCTTTGGAAAACGGATGATTCCTCCCGTGTATTCATCGCCTCTCGTCCGCAGGGCGGCCATGCTGAACCGCTCGCTCCCGGCCAGCCGCTGGCGCTCATCCGTTCCACAACGGGGCGAACCCAATGGCTGAATGGCGACCATTTCCTCCAAGAGATGGCAATCCGCCTCTCCAATCGGCGCGATGCACATGCTCCGATCGCCTTTTGATCCTTCACGCCCTGCTGATTTCGGCAGGGCGTTGTATTTTTTTCCTTGCACTCATATCTAAAAGTGTGTATAGTACTGAATGGTCTACGAAAATGGAAAAGGAGAGGTTTCCATAGATGAAGCTCGGTGCCCGCATTTTCAAAACGGGGATCGCGGTGGCGCTCGCCTTGTTTTTGGCGGCGCTCTTTCACTTTCCGTCACCGGTGTTCGCCGGCATTTCCGCTGTATTTGCCATGCAGCCAACCATTTATCGCTCATATTTGTCACTCATCGAACAAATGCAGGCGAACGTGATCGGCGCCTTGTTCGCGATTGCGGCGGTTCTTATCCTCGGCCGCGACCCGCTGGTCGTCGGCTTGACGCTCATGGTTGTGATCGCTCTTTGCCTAAAAATGCGCCTTGAATCGTCGACAATTTCCGTGGCGCTTGTCACCGTCATTGCCATTATGGAATACACGGATCGCCAATTTATCGAATTTGCGGCCATCCGCTTTTTAACGATTATGTTCGGCATTTTCGCCGCCTTTCTTGTCAACTTGATTTTCTTGCCGCCAAAGTATGAAAAGAAATTGTACGAAAAAATTCGCGATGAGACGGAAGCGATTTTGAAATGGATTCGCCTTTGTCAACAGCAGGCGACCGATCATCATCACTTAAAGGACGAGATCGAAACGTTGCACGAGAAAATGACGAAACTGGAGCACTTGTATTTAATGTATAAAGAAGAACGCACCTATTTTCGACGCCAACGCTTCCAAAAGTCGCGCAAGCTTGTGCTGTACCGGCAAATGATTGCCTCAGCCGACCGGGCGCTGTCCGTATTAAAATGGCTCCACCGCCTTGAGAATGAGTTGGGCCGCCTGTCCGACCCGTTTCGCCATGCCATCTTCCTGCACCTTGGCAGCCTGGTTGGGTATCACGAGCAAATGTTGCTGAAGTTTGTCCATCAAGCAAAGCCGCTTCCCCATCACATGTGGGCAGAAGGCATCGATCGCGAACGGGGGCAGCTCGCTTCCATGATTTACGCCGACGGGCAGCCACCTTCCGATTACCGCCTATTTTCGTTACTCGGCGCCATCATTGATTATGGAGACCGGCTTGAGCATTTAGACAAGTTAATTGATAGTTTTCACCATTACCATTACGATGACGAATTGGCCAAACAGCTCGAAAAGTCGGCAGGCGGCCGCTCCTAGCAGGCCGCCTGTCTCAATTTTTCATCCGCGGGTCAAGCGCGTCGCGCAGCCCGTCGCCCATTAAGTTAAAGCCAAGCACCGTCAGCATGATCGCCAATCCAGGGAAAATCATCGTCCACGGTGCTTGGGTCAAGAAGTCTTTGGCATCAGACAACATTTTCTTAATATTTTTGCTTACTACTGCAACTGCTGGATCGTCAACAAATGACCTGAATCCGTGATGGTTGGAAATCAACTTTGATTTTGGTGTTAGTTCTATGGATATATGATCCATACATCCCTTTTTTTGATGATTCCCTGCACCACTTTCATGTTTGAAAACGAGATAAATCCTC
>NZ_SDLD01000062.1:0-12036 GCF_013096875.1 Geobacillus sp. DSP4a
TTGTATCGAACAAAGTCTGGCAAACTAATTAATGCTGATGTCAATGGCGCATTAAACATCTTAAAGAAAAGTAAAGCTGTAGACCTGAGTGTCTTATGCTCTAGCGGCGAAGTGGACACGCCTCAAAGAATAAGGATTGCTTGAAGCAGTCAAACTTCTTTGGAAGCCCCCACTTCAAATTTTCGCTAGAAAATTAAGTGGGGGTAGTTCACTAGCGGGAAAATTGATGCTTGAAAGCGGCGGAGAGACGTATCGGGTGGAAGATACAATGACGCGCATCGCTGCTTCGTTTGGCATGCCGCGCTCCCATGGTTATGTCACACCAACGGCCATTATTTTTTCTATTGAAGGGACAGACTCAACCAGATTGATCCGCATTTCCGAGCGTTCGACTGATTTAGCGAAAGTGGCGGTCGTGAACGATATTTCCCGGCGCATCAGCCGCGGTGAATTGACGCTTGAAAAGGCGCGAAAGGAGCTCGAGGATATCGGGCGCGCCCCGATGGGTTACCCTCTTTGGCAGCAAACCGCCGCCGCAGCGTTAGCGAGTGCTTGTTTTGCGTCATTGATTGGAGGGATGGTTCACTTTTTCCCATCGCTTTTTTCCGGAGGGGTGGCATTTTGGTGTTTTGAGATGGTGCATCGGTTTGTGAAAATCCGGTTTTTCGCGGAATTTTTTGCTTCTTTTGTCGCCGGGGGGCTCGTATTGTTAATGGTGCAGGCCGGATTTGGCGGGGACGTCGGGAACATGATCATCGGCTCGGTGTTGCCGCTCGTGCCGGGGCTGGCCATTACGAACGCGGTGCGTGACTTAATGGCCGGCCATCTCATCGCCGGATTGTCGCGCGGGGCCGAGGCGTTTTTGACGGCGTTTGCGATCGGCACTGGCATCGCCTTTGTTTTATCTATTCGATGATAGGGAGCACAGGTCATGATTGTTATGCAGTTGCTGCTTAGCTTTGTGGCGTCAACGTTGTTTGGCATGATTTTTAATGTTCCGCCGCGGCTGTTGCCGCATAGCGGATTTGTCGGGATGAGCGGATGGGCGGCCTATACGTTTGCTGTACGTTCGAGCGTAGACAGTGTGATTGCGACGTTTATAGCCGCGTTTTTCGTCGCCTTTTTAAGCAATGCGTTTGCTCGGCGCTATCGGGCGCCGGCAACCATTTTTATTGTTCCTGGCATTCTCCCGCTCGTTCCAGGTGGGACGGCATTTGAAGCGATGCGTCATGTCGTCATGAACGACTACAATGCAGCGATTCCGTTGGCGGCAAAAGCGTTCATGATTTCCGGGGCGATTGCGATGGGGCTCATTTTTTCTGAGGTCGTCAACCAGCTGGTAAAGCGCCGCCCGTAATGGCACGTGTCTGTTTTTTCCAATCATTTGCCTATCGTTGTATTTGTTTGTCTGAATATTATAATGAATATAACGATGTTTTTTCTATCGATTTTGAAACAGCGGGGGAGAGCGGAATGAAAGACATTATCGAGCAGATGAAAGCGGAGCTATGGGAGGTTTTCGATCACCTTCACCGCCATCCAGAAATCAGCTGGGAAGAGTGGCAAACGACTGAATTTCTCTGCCGAGAGTTGGAGCGCGAAGGATATCGGGTGCGGACGTTTGCCGATTGCCCGGGTGTGGTGGCGGAAATCGGCGCCGGGCCGTTTACGGTTGGGGTGCGCAGCGATATGGATGCGCTTTGGCAAGAAGTGAACGGCGTTTGGCAGCCGAACCATGCGTGCGGACATGATGCCCACATGACGATCGTGCTCGGGGTGGCGAAGCTGCTTCGCCGCATCGGCTATGAGCCGCCGGGGACGCTCCGGTTTTTGTTCCAGCCGGCCGAGGAGAAAGGAACAGGGGCGTTAAAGCTGATCGAAAAAGGAGCGGTCGACGGCGTGTCGTTTTTATACGGCGTTCACCTGCGGCCGATTCAAGAAGTGAAAGGCGGATATGCGGCGCCGGCGATCATCCATGGGGCGGCGCAATGCATCGAAGGGCGGATCCGCGGTGTGGCGGCGCACGCGGCGCGGCCGCATTTAGGCGTCAACGTCATTGAAGTTGGCAGCGCCATTGTGCAAGAGCTCGGCAAAATTCATATCGACCCACAAGTGCCAGCGTCGATCAAAATGACGAAGTTTCACGCCGGTGAAAAAGATGCGAACACGATCCCGGACTACGCGGAATTTGCCCTTGATTTGCGGGCGCAAACGAACGAGGCGATGGAGCGGCTCGTTGAAGGGCTGCGTCATGTGATCAACGGGGTCGCTGCCATTTATGGGGCGGAGATTGAACTGGTGGAACGGACGCGCATCGTCGCCGCTCATCCTGATCCAGATGCGGTGCGGCTGATGGAGGAGGCGATTATCGCGGCCTTGGGGACGGAAAAATGCGTTCCGCCGGTTGTGACATCGGGAGGAGAGGATTTCCATTTTTATTCCTTTCAAAAACCGGAGCTGAAAACAACGATGCTCGGGTTAGGCTGTGACTTGCGTCCGGGGCTCCATCACCCGAACATGACGTTCCGGCGCGATGATTTGCTTTCCGGCGTGGAAATTTTGGCGCGAACGGTCATCAATACGTTTGCGACGTTTGCGCTGCAGGGGGAGAACGGGCGTGTCTCTGTCACTGCAAATCATTGAGACGATCGAACAGTTGAAAGAGATGGCCAAGCTTGAGGAGGAGATTTGGAAAACAGCGCCGGTTCCGCTCCATCAAACGTTGACGGCGGCAAAAAACGGCGGCATTGTGATCGGCGCGTATATGGACGGGAAACTCGTCGGCTTTGTGTATAGCTTCCCTGGGTTTCGAAACGGGGAAGTGTATCTTTGTTCCCATATGATGGGGATTGATGCTTCCTTTCGCGACCGAGGAATCGGCTGCCGTCTGAAAAGGAAGCAGGCGGAAGAAGCGCGGCGGCGCGGCTACCGGGTCATCCGCTGGACGTATGATCCGCTGCAAAGCCGCAACGGCTATTTGAACTTGGCGAAGCTTGGGGCTGTTGGCGTCGAGTATGTGGAAAACTGCTACGGCGAAATGAATGACGCGTTGAACGGTCAACTGCCGTCTGACCGCTTCATCGTCGAATGGCGGCTTGATGAGCGTCCGACCGGGGAGCGGAGCTTGGCTAAAGCTGATCTTCTCAAGGCCAGAAGTCTGACGGTGCTCGAGGCAGGGCAAAGGGCTGACGGTCTGTTGCAGCCGGTGCCGAGAGACATCGATGAAACAGCGGCGCCGTTGTTGTTGGCTGCGGTTCCGCTTGACTTTCCGCAGCTGAAAGAGCGGGATTTCGCGCTGGCGCTTGAGTGGCGGCTGGCGACGCGCGCCTTGTTTCAGCGGTTGCTCACGGAAGGATGGATTGCCGCCGGCGCTTGGCGCTGCCTGGAGGAAGGGGTGCTTTATTACATATGGAAGCGGCGGAGTGAACGATGGCAGCAGAAAGGGGAAGAAGAATGACGATCAACATCGAGTACGTCATATTGCGCCATTTGCAAATGGAGTTGAAGGCGCCGTTTACGACGAGCTTCGGCACGTTTCAAAGGAAAGAGTTGATTTTAGTGGAAGTTGTCGATCGCGACGGCGTTTCCGGCTGGGGTGAATCGGTCGCATTTTCCGCCCCGTGGTACAGCGAGGAAACGGTGAAAACGAACTGGCATATGCTCGAGGATTTCCTTGTGCCGCTTGCGTTGGCTGAGCCGATCCACCACCCGGAGGAGCTGTCAAAGCGCTTTTCTGCCATCCGCCAAAACAACATGGCGAAAGCGGCGCTTGAGGGGGCGGTATGGGATTTGTACACCAAGCGGCTCGGCGTTCCGCTTTCTCAAGCTCTCGGAGGAACGAAAAAGGACATTGAAGTCGGCGTCAGCATCGGCATCCAGCCGACGGTCGGCGATTTGCTTCGGGTCATTGAACGGTATGTGGCGCAAGGATATCGGCGGATCAAGGTGAAAATTAAGCCGGGCTGGGACGTTGATGTCATCCGCGAAGTACGGAGGGCGTTTCCCGACGTGCCGCTTATGGCCGATGCCAATTCAGCGTATACGCTTGCCGATGCGGATCGGCTGAAAGCGCTCGATGAATTCGGGCTGATGATGATCGAGCAGCCGCTCGCCGCTGACGATCTTGTCGATCATGCCCGGCTGCAGCCGCTTCTTCAGACGCCGGTTTGCCTTGATGAAAGCATTCGTTCCTATGACGATGCGCGCAAGGCGCTTGACCTTGGCAGCTGCCGCATCATCAACATCAAAATCGGGCGCGTTGGCGGGCTTGGCGAGGCGAAGCGCATCCACGATCTTTGCGCTGAGCGCGGCGTTCCGGTCTGGTGCGGGGGGATGCTGGAGGCAGGCGTCGGGCGCGCCCACAACATCGCGATCACGACGTTGGAAAACTTCACCCTTCCCGGCGACACCGCCGCGTCGTCGCATTATTGGGAGCGGGATATCATCACGCCGGAAGTCGAGGTGCACGGCGGCTTGATCCGCGTGCCGGACGCTCCCGGCATCGGCTATGACGTCGACCGCCGCCAAGTGGAGCGGTATACGCAGTTTGCGAAGGTGTTTCACCGTACGGCGACGGCATAAAGGATGATAAAGGGAGAAAGAAAAAATGATGATCAGACCGATTGAAGTTCGCGATGCGGAACATTTCTTGGAGTTGTGCAAAAAAATTGATGAATCTGGTTTTATGTTATTTGAGCCTGGCGAACGGCAAACAACGGTTGAGCAACAAAGTAAATCGATTGAAAGAATGTTGTCTGAGCCGAATAAAATGATCTTTGTTGCTGAAACGGAAAACAAGCTTGTCGGGTTCCTTGCTGTCATAGGAGGCGATGTAAAACGAAATCGACATTCTGCCAATGTTGTTTTGGGAGTTCTTGAAGACTATCAAGGACAGGGCATTGCCACGAAACTATTCAACAAAGCGTTTGAGTGGGCAAAGGAAGTTGGAATTTTGAGATTAGGACTTACGGTCATGAAAGGGAACGATAAGGCGTTCAACTTATATAGGAAGATGGGGTTCGTATTAGAAGGCGAGAGAGTTCAATCGTTAAGAGTGAATGGGGAATTTGTAAATGAATATTACCTATACAAACTGTTATAATGCTAATTGGGGCTGGCCCAAACGCAAGCACGTTTTGGGCCAGCCCCTTCTTTGCTGTGTTACACGCGTCCTATCCCAGTATTTGCTTTGACGACAATTTCCGTATATTTCTTTTCATCCGATTTTTTCGACGAGACGAGCGTGCCAACGATCGCACCGATAAAGCCGAGCGGAATCGAGATGATGCCCGGGTTGGCGAGCTTAAAGAGCGGTTCGCCGACGAAAATGGCGGCGCCCGGCTGCGGCGACCAGACGTTCGGGCTGAAGAAGACGAGCACCAAGGCGCTGATCAGGCCGACAAGCATCCCCGTAATCGCTCCAGTCGTGTTAAAGCGGCGCCAGAAAATGGTGAATACGATCGTCGGCAAGTTGGCGCTGGCGGCGACCGCAAATGCGAGCGATACGAGGAACGCGACGTTCATTTTTTGTGCAAACAGCGCTAACAAAATCGACAACACCGAGACGCCGACGGATGCCCAGCGGGCGGCGAGCATTTGTTCTTTTTCCGTCGCCTGGCCGCGCCGCAAAATATGGCTGTAAAAGTCATGGGCAAACGCCGAGGCGGCTGACAACACAAGTCCGGCGACAACGGCCAAAATCGTCGCAAAGGCGACGGCAGAGACGAAAGCGAACAAGAAATCTCCGCCAAGCGCTTCCGCCAACAGCGGGGCGGCCATATTGCCGGCCGGGTTGGCGGCGACGATTTTGTCATAGCCGACAAACGCGGCGGCGCCAAAGCCTAAAAAGATCGTCATGACGTAGAAAAGCCCAATGATCCATGTCGCATACACGACCGATTTGCGCGCAGTCGGGGCGTCTTTGACCGTAAAGAAGCGGATCAAAATGTGCGGCAGCCCGGCCGTCCCCAACACGAGCGCCAAGTTGAGTGAAATCGTATCGAGTGGATCCTTAAACTTGTTGCCCGGGTTTAAAAACGCCTCGCCAAGCGGCGTCGCTGTTTTCATTTCGTGGAACATTTTGGCGATGCTGAAATCGAATTTGGCAAAGACGATGATGGAAATGATAAACGTACCGACCATCAGCAAGACGGCTTTGACGATTTGCACCCAACTCGTTGCTGTCATGCCCCCGAAGACGACGTACACCGTCATCAAAATGCCGACGATCAAGACGGAATAAATGTAGTCTAGACCCAACAGAAGCTTGATGAGGCCGCCGGCGCCGACAAGCTGGGCGATCATATAGAAAATCGAGATGGCGATCGTATTTAACGCCGCGACGCCGCGCACTTTCTTATCGTCAAAACGGGCGGCGATCATATCGGCCATCGTGTATTTGCCGAGGTTGCGAAGCGGTTCGGCGACGATATACAAGACGACAAGATAAGCGACAAGGAAGCCGATGCTGTAAAAGAAGCCGTCAAATCCCGTCAGCGCGATCATGCCAGCGATTCCTAAGAAGGATGCGGCGGACATATAATCGCCTGCGATGGCAAGCCCGTTTTGCCAGCCGGTTAAGCTGCTGTCCGCGGTGTAAAATTCGCTTGTCGTTTTCGTCCGTTTCGAGGCGTAGTACGTAATGACAAGCGTCAAGGCGACGATGATGAGGAAGAGGAAAAAGGCGAGCCCGTGCATTACGCGTTTCCTCCTTCCGCTGCTTCTTGCTTCACTTGCTCGACGATGGCATCAAATTGTGCTGCGCGTTTCGAATAAAGGATGCATAAGGCCCATGTCATAATAAACTGCGCAAAGGCAAACAGCCACGCCCAGCTGACCGGTCCGATTGCTAGTGCGTTGAGCGCTTTCGAATACGACGTCAACACCGGAAGGGCGAAGTAAAAGACGAAGAAAAAGACGGTGGCTGGGATGATGAAGCGCTTCTTCGCCTGAATGAGCCCGCGGAATGAAGCGGATTGAGCGATGGCATCATAGTTGATGCCGCCTTGGTCGGCCCTTGATTGTTTTTTCACTGCCATTGTAATCCCTCCTTGTCATTAAAGCGTTTTCAAAAAGGACTATGAACTGTTCTGCCGCAAACGGTGGATGTGCCCCCCTTTCTGACACAAATTTGTCACACATTCATTATACATTTATCTGAAAAATTTGTAAATTGATGTTTTTTGTTATTTTTAAAAACTATTTTTTGCTTTGCCGCATAAAACGGAGAAAATTTTTTGCTGTTTTTCTTATTTTCGCACTTTACAAAAAAACAAGGATCATGTAGAATGTCAACTGTATTCGACAACAAAATTCAACAATTTTCTACAAAAAACGACAAGGGGAGACATCTATGAATTTGTTTCGTAAAAAACCGATTCAATCGTTGCTTAAGGAGTCGGGGGCGAAAGGAGCTTCGCTGCGAAAAGAGTTAGGTGCATTCGACTTGACGATGCTCGGCATCGGTGCCATCATCGGGACAGGCATTTTCGTCCTGACCGGGGTGGCGGCGGCGGAACATGCCGGCCCAGCACTTGTTCTTTCGTTCATCTTATCAGGATTGGCGTGTGTGTTCGCGGCGCTTTGTTACGCCGAGTTCGCCTCGACGGTGCCGGTGTCAGGGAGCGCATACACATATAGCTATGCGACATTCGGTGAATTATTCGCTTGGATTTTAGGCTGGGATTTGATTTTGGAATATGGGGTTGCCTCGTCGGCGGTCGCTGTCGGTTGGTCCGGTTATTTCCAAGGGTTGCTTGCCGGTTTTGGCATCGAACTCCCGAAAGCATTGACGAGCGCGTATGATCCGGAGAAAGGGACGTTCATCGATTTGCCAGCGATTTTAATTATTCTGTTCATTACGTTTTTGTTGAACTTAGGCGCCAAAAAATCGGCGCGTTTTAACGCGGTGATCGTTGCCATTAAAGTGGCGGTCGTGCTGCTCTTTTTGGCGGTCGGTGTTTGGTACGTCAAGCCGGAAAACTGGACGCCGTTTATGCCGTATGGCTTCTCTGGCGTAGCGACCGGCGCGGCGACGGTGTTTTTCGCTTACATCGGCTTTGATGCGGTGTCGACGGCGGCGGAAGAAGTGCGCAATCCGCAGCGTGATATGCCGATTGGCATTATCGTCTCGTTGCTTGTGTGCACATTGTTGTATATTGCGGTTTCGCTCGTATTGACAGGCATCGTTCCGTACGAGCAGCTCAACGTGAAAAACCCAGTGGCGTTTGCGTTAAACTATATCCATCAAGACTGGGTCGCCGGTTTTATTTCGCTCGGGGCGATCGCCGGCATTACGACCGTGCTCCTTGTGATGATGTATGGGCAGACGCGTCTCTTCTACGCCATCAGCCGCGACGGTTTGCTGCCGAAAGTGTTTGCCCGCATCAGCCCGACGCGCCAAGTGCCGTATGTCAATACGTGGCTGACGGGAGCGGCTGTAGCGGTATTCGCCGGCATCATTCCGCTCAACAAATTGGCGGAACTGACGAACATCGGCACGCTCTTTGCTTTTATCACCGTCTCGATCGGCGTGTTGGTGCTGCGTAAAACGCAGCCGGACTTAAAGCGGGCATTCCGCGTCCCGTTCGTTCCGGTCATCCCGATTTTGGCCGTGTTGTTCTGCGGCTACCTTGTTCTTCAGCTTCCGGCGATGACATGGATCGGTTTTGTCTCGTGGTTGCTGATCGGTTTAGTGATTTACTTTATCTACGGCCGCAAGCATAGTGAGCTGAATGAAATGGCACGGACGGAAGAAAAGGCCGGATGAACGGCCAAACAATGAAAAAGGGGCTGACCCAAATGGGGAAACAGCCCCTTTTTCCATTATGTCAAATTTTTCGGCAACACCGCGTTTCACCACTTTTTCATTTTCACGATTTAGTCGAACAATTGCCAAAACATAAAGACGCCCGCCTCAATGCCATTCGCGTCGCCGAGTTGCTTGTGGCGAACGAGGAATGGCTCGCCCTGTTGTTTCGAAAAAAGCAGCTGCCAATCAAACAGCTGGAAACGATGGCGTCGGTCAGCCGCAAGACGATTGAGAGAAATAGAAAATACATTATTGCGGTCGCGGTTATTTTGGCAGGCGATTACATTTACCTAAAGGACTATTTGAACGCTCTCCCGCCCGTATTTCGAGATGGGAGATTCTTGGGAACACCCGCCCCACGGCAGGCTGTCCACCAAGCCATCCCCGTGCGTCCCACGGTTGTGCTGTCTTACAACGACAGCAAACGAAGCCCTTCATTCAGGATATTCCGAGCGGCGTTGTGGTCCCGGTCATGTTCGGCCCCGCAGCTCGGGCACACCCACTCGCGGATGCCGAGCGACTTCACCTCAACCTGCCGGTGCCCGCAGCACGAGCACAATTGACTCGAGGGAAACGTGCTCGCAACACGAACCACCGTCCGCCCGTACCATGTCGCTTTATACTCAAGCATGTTGAGAAAACGCCCCCACGCGGAATCAGAAATGGATTTGGCCAGCTTGCGGTTCTTTTGCATGTTCCTAACACGCAAGTCCTCCACGCACACCACTTGGTTTTCGCGGATGAGGCGGGTGGACAGTTTGTGCAGGAAATCGTTCCGGCAGTTGGCGATTTTTTCATGAAGCTTGGCCACTTTCAAACGGGCTTTCTCCCAGTTCGAACCGCCCGGCTTCCGACGAGCCATCACCCGCTGCCAGTAGGCGAGCTTTTCTTCATACCGGCGCCAATACCGGGGGTGTTCGATCGTTTCGCCTGTGGAAAGCACCACGATCTGTTTCAACCCCAAATCGACGCCCACTTTCTTGTCGGTTTGGGGCAATGGGGGAATATCCGTTTCCACGAGAATGGAGACGAAATACTTCCCCGCTCGATTTCGACGAATCGTGGCGGAGAGAATGCGGCCTTCCATCTCACGGCTTTTGGCGAACTTCACCCATCCGAGCTTGGGAAGTTTCAATCGATGGCCGTCCACTTCGATCGTAGGGCGTCCGTTCTTTGGGTAGTTGCACTGGGCGGTGTACGATTGGTTCGGGTGTTTTTTGCTTTTGAAGCGGGGAGCGTTCGCCGTTCCCTCGAAGAACCGGTCAAACGCCTCGGACAGCTGTTGCAACGCGTTTTGCAAGGCGGTCGAATCGGGAGTCTTCAGCCACGGGATCGTTTGTTTCAATGCCGTCAGCCTTTTGGAACATTCGTTGTAGCCGAGCCCTCTTCCGGTGGTTTCATACGCCTCATTCCACTCGGCCAAAAAGTGGTTGTACACAAATCGGCAGCACCCGATCGTTTGGTTGATGAGCTTCGCTTGTGTTGAGGTGGGATACAACCGAAAGCGGTAGGCTCTATGCATGATCTTCCCTCCTACATACAGGAACGTGTGTTCTATCACTATCCATTTTACACCTTCTGTTCTGTGAAAGCAAGAGGAAGAGCGACGGCAAATCTCGATTCATCCCCCACTTACGCTCACGCATGGAAGTGGGGACTTCTCGGTTCATGGTGATAAAAGGGGTGCTTTCATTGTGAAAAAGGGAATTGTGCTGGAGTTAGGTGAAGAGTTCGTCACGGTATTGACGCCGGAAGGGGAATTTCTTCGATTGAAAAAAGAAAAAGAAAGATCGCCGCCAAGCCGACGTCCACCGCCATTTGAAAGCGATGGATGCCAAAACGAAAAAAGCCGAGTGATTCCGCTCGGCTTTATTCCGTTTTTCGGCCTGCCAGTTCGCTTTGCGCTTGGGCGACAAGCCGTTTCGTAATTTCTCCGCCGACGGAGCCGTTGGCGCGGGAAACCGTGCCAGCCCCGAGCTGTACGCCAAACTCTTGGGCGATTTCGTATTTGATTTGTTCCAACGCTTGTTCGATGCCTGGAACAAGCAGTTTGTTGCTTGAACGAGCCATATGAAATTCCTCCTTGATGGTTTTTTGATGAGGTATGATTAGTATGGACGATCGAACAAAGAGATATGGTTGGGAATTACAGGAGGAATTTTTCATCCTATTTCGCGCAGGAGACTCCCACTTCAACGACCAAAGGGAGTAAGTGGGAGAGGAATGCGCGTTCCCCTTTTCTTTTGTGTATGATATAATAAAGGCATGGAGAAAACCGTTTAATAAAGGCACTCCAATAACGGCTACTCGATGTATGGAGTTGGTTACAGGAAACGTTGTAACCGTAAAACATCGAGCGTAGATCCGTCTGTTGTGTGTGGAAGCCAAGTACTGCCAACAGACACACCGAGAGAATCGGTAACGATGCAGGCATGACCTGCGTCGTTGGGTAGTTGTCAACCTGCCCTGATGCAACCCCAAGTCAAGGAAGGAGGACGAAGTCCGCTTGTACTTCTGGGGAGTTGCAAGCCCCCACTTCAAGCGTTAGCTAAGTGGGGGTAGTTGACGCGCCCACTCATTATTTTGTCCGATCGACAGCTGTTTACGTTGCCGCTTGGCCTCAATCGCTTCAAAGGACAGTACATCAGCTATTGGAACTACATTATGGCGGCATCCATGGTGTTTACGCTGCCGGTGTTGGTCATTTACGCCTTTTTCAACCGCTACTTCATCAAAGGAATTTCGTTCACGGGCGGAAAATAACGGACGTTTTGTACAACGGTTTTCCGGTCATGACAAGAAGGGGCTGTTCGCCAAACGGAGGGTTGTCCTCCTTTGGTGGCAGCTTTTTTTTCGCGCGGCATATCCATGAAAAAAACGCACATCATATAAGTGGAAATATCGACTTCATAAGAAAGGGACCGAAGCGATGGAATGGACGGTGCAGCTGTCAAAACCGGCAGGGAGGCAGGCTGGTCGGGGGTGGGCGGTCGCTGCGCTTGCCTCGATTCCGCTTGTCATGACGCTGGGCAATTCGATGCTCATCCCGGTGCTGCCGGCGATGGAACGGCATCTCGACATCACGCCGCTGCAGTCGAGCCTGCTGATCACGATGTATTCCGTTGTGGCGATTTTGTTCATTCCGCTGGCCGGATATATAAGCGACCGCATCGGGAGAAAAATGGTCATCGTTCCAAGCCTGTTGCTGGCGGCGGTGGGAGGGGGGC
>NZ_SDLD01000063.1:0-10900 GCF_013096875.1 Geobacillus sp. DSP4a
GACGCCTTAAAGCCGAAGCGCCGTTCGAACCGCGGCCACTCAAGGCGTCTGTCGCCCGATGATGAGGATCATATTTTAGCCCTAAGAAAAGAACATCCCACCATGCCCGTGACGGTGTTCTACGAACACCTGATCGAGCAGGGGGAAATCCCAGAAAACCATACCTCTTACTTTACTATATACCGATTATTGAAAAAACACAACCTTGTCGGGAAAGAAATCTTGCCGATGCCGGAGCGAAAGCGCTTTGCGTATGACCAGATCAATGAGCTTTGGCAAGGGGACTTATCCCATGGACCAACGATTCGAGTCAATGGGAAAGCCCAGAAAACGTTTTTGATCGCCTATATCGATGACTGCTCGCGGTTTGTGCCGTACGTATAGTTTCCCTTCGGAGAAGTTTGACGGGCTGCGGATCGTCACGAAGGAAGCGGTGCTTCGTTGCGGGAAGCCGAAGCGCATTTACTCGGACAACGGGAAAATGTATCGGTCCGAGGTGCTGCAGTATGCGTGCGCCGAGATGGGAATTACGCTCATCCACACCCAGCCGTATGACCCGCAAAGCAAGGGAAAAATCGAACGGTTCTTCCGCACCGTACAGACGCGGTTTTATCCGCTGTTGGAGCTGAATCCGCCGAAGTCGCTTGACGAGTTGAACGAGCGTTTTTGGAAGTGGCTTGAAGAAGAGTATCATCGAAAACCGCACGCCTCACTGGACGGAAAAACGCCGCATGAGGTGTTTCAATTGCAAGTGCATCTCGTGTCGTTCATCGAAGATGGCGATTGGCTGGATGCGATTTTTCTGAAACGGGAGCACCGCAAGGTGAAAGCCGATGGCACGATCACCCTGAATAAACAGCTATACGAAGTGCCGCCTCGGTTCATTGGGCAATCGATTGAGCTCCGCTATGACGAACGAGGCGTCTATGTGTACGAAGATGGCAAACGGGTGGCGGAAGCCATTCGGGTGCGTTTGGAGGACAATGCCTATGTAAAACGCCATCGGTCCCCGTTTGCGGCGATTCCGGCGAAGGAGGGAGAACACGGTGTATAAATCGTTTTACTCCCTTTCGCGGGAGCCGTTTGCGAAAGAAACAGACCCGTCCGAGGCGTATCAAGGGGCGTCATTTCAGGAAGCGTTGCGGGCGCTGGAGTACGTGAAACGAACCCGGGGGATCGGGCTGTTGATCGGAGAGCCGGGGGCGGGCAAGACGTTCGCCCTTCGGGCGCTGAAAGAGTCATTGAATCCATCATTGTATCATGTCGTCTACTTTCCGTTATCCACCGGAGGCGTGATGGATTTTTACCGTGGACTGGCCTTGGGATTAGGAGAGGAACCGAAGTACCGCAAGGTAGATCTCTTCCGCCAAATCCAGCAGGCGATCGAGCGATTGTATCATGAACGACGGATCACGCCGGTGTTCATTTTGGACGAGATGCATTTAGCAAAGGATGCATTTTTACAGGACATCGCGATCTTGTTCAACTTTGAGATGGATTCGACCAACCCATTTGTCTTGATTTTGGCCGGGCTGCCCCATTTACAGGGGAAGCTGCGGCTCAATCAGCACCACCCTCTCGACCAGCGGATCATCATGCGATACCGGATGGGGCCGCTGGAGAGGGAAGAGGTGGCGGGCTACATCGAGCATCGGATGAAACAGGCCGGGGCGAAGCATCCGATCTTCACTCCATCGGCGTTAGAGGCGATTGCCCTGCAGTCGCGGGGATGGCCTCGGGTGATCAACACGTTGGCCACGACGTGCCTGTTATACGGGTATCAGCTGAAAAAGGACGCCATTGACGAAGAAGTGGTGCGCATGGCCGCAGAGGAAATGGGGTATTAGCACGAAAGGGGCCGAATCGGCCTCTTTTGTGCTTTCACTTTTCCATCGGTCCATCAGGCACGCTGGAAATCTTCATCTGAAAGAGCGTGCAAACGTTCCGAAAGAATGTGCAAAATCCGGAACAATCCGCAAAAATTTTGCACATTATTTCCGAATCCGCCTGAAATAATTTGAAAAAGGGATTCTGAAATAATGTGCTAGTTTACACTAAAGCTCAACTAGCACCACGGGTATTTAACACAATTTTTTTCCGTTGAAAACTAAAAGCAACTCCTGCCAAGTACGCTTGAGCGTAATTGGGCAGGAGTTGCTCATTGCATTTTCCTACCTCCCCCGAAACACCGGCTTCCGCTTTTCTAAAAAGGCGCGAACGCCTTCGCGGTGGTCTTCGGTTTGCCGCATGCGCTGTTGGGCGTCGGTTTCGAGTTCGAGCACGCGAAGCAACTCTTCTTTTGTTTGTTCGACGTACACCATTTTCGTGGCGATCATGGCTTGAAGCGGTTTTTCCCGCAAGGAAGCGATGAATTGTTCGGCTTGCTCCTCATTGTCAACGACGAGATCGACAAGTCCAAGGTGTTGCGCTTCGTCCGCGCTCATCGGTTTTCCTTCCCAAATGATCTGTTTGGCTTTCGCCGTGCCGACCCGCTGGGCCAAGAAGAAATGCCCGCCGCCGTCTGGGATGAGGCCGATGCCGATGAAATTCATCGCCAAGCGCGCTTCTTTCGTGGCGATAAGATAATCGCTTGCCAAGGCGAAGCTGAATCCAAGGCCAGCCGCTGGGCCATGGATGAGGGAAACGGTGATTTTCGGCATCGTATACAAGAGCATGATCATCTCCCGAATCGTATTCATCACCGTCTGAAACTGGTTTGGATCATCGACAGCGAGCATCGTCTTAATGTCGCCCCCAGCCGAAAATCCTCTTCCTCTGCCGCGGATGATGACAACGGAAGCGTCACTTTCCTTGATTTTCCGCAGCGCGTCGACGAGTTCCGTTAGCATTTTCACATCCATGGCATTTAACGCCTGCGGGCGGTTCAGTTCCAATATCGCTTTGTTTTGGTCAAATGTCAGTACAACCGTTTCCATGGCTTTCCTCCTCTGAATGATGATTCATTTCTTTTCATTCGCCATGAAGATGGTTTTTTCCTTGTTGGCGGCAAAAATATCATGTTCTCTAACACATCCATGCTTGACATCTTCATCTACTTGTAATAGCTTCTATGTCGGTGTTGCTTTTTTTTCGAAGCACAGCGTGCCGATAAAGGAGTGGATCGCATGAGAAATCCAAGTGTACGAAACATCTCGTTTTATCTAGCGGCGCGTTGATCTTCTCGATGATGGTCTACAACGTCTTTTATCATCTAGGAACATTCCCGATTTCAAGCTGGGACGAAGCGCGTCATGGCGTCAATGCATACGAAATGCTGAGGCATGGAAACTTGATCGTCAACACATACCTTGGGCATCCTGATTACTGGAATTTAAAGCCTCCTGTTAGCTACTGGGCGATCATGATTGGCTATAAACTCGTTGGGATGAACGCGCTTGGTTTGCGGCTGATGTCTGGCATTTGCGCTACGCTCACGGCCGTTGCCATTGCGCTATTTGTGAAAAAACGGTTTGGAAGCATGGCCGCAATCGTCTCATTGCTTGCCTTGTCTACTAGCACTCAATATTTGCTCAACCATTGCGCTCGCACAGGAGATGCGGATTCGCTCTTTGTCTTCTTCTTTACGTTATCCATCCTTTCTTTGCTGGCTGCTAGACGGCAGACGCGATGGTTGTATGCAGCGGGCCTTGCCTGTTCACTTGCTTTTTTAACGAAAAGTTGGCATGCGGGGAACATTCTGTTGATCATGGTCTTATATTTTCTCATCACTAGGCAGTGGGAGTCAGGACGCTGGCGCGCATGGTGGAGGGCAGCGCTCACCTTCGTTGTTCCTGTGCTCGCTTGGGCTTTTGCCCGCTATCACTATGATGGATTCCGTTTTTTTAAACAAATGATCGCATATGACTTGTTGCTGCGCTCCACTCGGCCCATTGAGGGTCATATCGGTGATGAAGCCTATTACGGCGTCATTCTTGTTCATTTCTTCTTTTGGTGGCTGGCGCTCTTGGTCGGAATCATGGTCATCAGTTACATGCAAGGCGTTCGTCTTTTAGCGTTTGAAGGAGCAGACCATCGCCGGAAAGAAGATGTGATCGGGATTTTGCTTTGGATTTGCGTCCCGCTTCTCATGTTTACCATAGCGAAGACGAAAATCAGATGGTACATCCTCCCTGTCTATCCGCCGCTTTGCCTATTGATTGGCATTTGCGCAAGTCAATTATGGAGAAAAGGAACGTGGGGAGCACGCGGGCTGCTGCTTGCCGGACTGTTGTTCGTCGCATCGTTTTACGAAACGAATATTCAACATTATACCCATCATCCCAAGCCAAATTTCGAACTGGCATTGCTTCAGCAGACCGCCCAAATGCCTGTTCATGGATACGAACTGTTTATGTACCATCCGTTGCACGAGAAAGGCCGCTGGCCGCAAAATGCGGTCTTGACAGCAGAACTTGCGAATGACCTTAAACCTCGGCGCGGAGGGTTGAAAACGTTCTTGCATACAAGCCGAAGCTTGCTTCTCGTGAAAAAAGCATGGTTCAGCAAACAGCTCGAGCATCAATACCACCTGTCTGTTCTCGCCTCGAACCGTTGGGGATATATTTTGGAAAAGCACGCTTAAACATACAGCCTTGGAGTGCCACTCTCTCCAAGGCTGCGCAACCATTCTTCTAGAATTTTAGGAATAAACTTTACTCCAACCTCTTCTCATCCCGCTTAACTTTCGTTAAAAATAATCAACTTCAACTCCGTCATTTCTTCAATCGCATAACGAATGCCTTCGCGGCCAAACCCGCTTTCTTTCACGCCGCCGTACGGCATATGGTCGACGCGGAACGTCGGGATGTCATTAATCAACACGCCGCCAACGTGCAGTTGTTTCGCCGCTTTCCACGCGGTATGGACGTTGTCGGTGTAGATGCCCGCCTGCAAGCCGTAGCGCGAGTCATTGACCAGTTCAATGGCTTCATCGATCGAACGGACGCGGTTGATCAAGACGATCGGGGCGAACACTTCTTGGCACGACACTTTCATCGTCGGTTCGGCGTCCACAATGACCGTCGGAAGCAAGATATTGCCGTCGCGCTCGCCGCCGAGGACGACGTTTGCGCCGCCTTGTTTCGCCTCTTCGATCCAAGAGAGCGCCCGGTCGACATCGTTTGGCGTAATCAAGGCGGATACATCGGTGGTTGGATCCAACGGGTCGCCTGTTTTCAACTGTTTCGCGGCGGCGACAAATTTTTCGACGAACTCGTCATAACGATTCTCATGCACGTAAATGCGCTGGAGTGAAATGCACACCTGCCCTTGGAACGTGAACGCACCGAACACGCAGCGCGGGATGATGCGGTCAAGATCGACCTGTTCATCGACGATCACGGCCGAGTTCGAGCCGAGCTCGAGCGTCACCCGCTTTAAGCCAGCTTTATTGCGGATCGCGATGCCGACTTCCGGGCTGCCGGTGAAGGTGATCATGCTGATGCGCGGGTCGGTGACGATTTTGTCGCCGACCGTGCGGCCGCTTCCGGTGACGACGTTGAGCGCCCCTTTCGGCAAACCGGCTTTTTCGAACAGTTCGGCAATAAAGTAGGCGGACAGCGGCGTTTGGCTGGCTGGCTTCAACACAACGGTGTTGCCCGAGGCGATGGACGGGCCAAGTTTATGGGCCACCAAGTTCATCGGGAAGTTAAACGGCGTAATCGCCCCGATGACGCCGATCGGCTCGCGGACCGTCAAGGCGATGCGATGTTCCCCGCCCGGCGCGGCGTCAAGCGGCAGCGTTTCCCCATGAATGCGCTTCGCTTCTTCGGCGGCGAATTTGTACGTTTGAATCGTGCGGGCGACTTCCCCTTTCGCCGTGGTGATCGGTTTGGCTGCTTCCAGTGCGATCAACCTTGCCGCTTCTTCCTGCCGCGCTTTCAGCTGCTCGCCGACCCGCTCTAAAATGGCGGCTCGTTCATGCGCCGGCATAGCCGCCATCGTTTGCCGCGCGGCGTATGCCGCCGCGATCGCTTCGTCAACTTCTTCTTCCGATGCAGCCGGGATCTCGGCGATCGTCTCGCGTGAGTATGGCGATTTCAGCTCCGTGTACGACTTGGCTTCCCGCCATTCACCGTTGATGTATAGCTTCTGTTTCTGCACCGCGATTGACATCTTTTCACCCTTCCCTTCTTTTAAGCACGCGGCCGAAATTTTCCCCTTCAGTATATGTCCCGCATGCCCTGTTTATTTGTTTCATTCGCCATCGCGCGTGAAAATTCTTCCACTTGTCCTTTGTTTACGAAAGCCGTCCGTTGCCATGCAGCGCCATCATTCGCCTCTCTCGTTACGGGTGACGTTCCCCTCCCCTCTCTATGATAACACTCCGTCGCTCGGTTTGCCGCCAAACTGCTTGCCCCTGTTCGCGGAAAGACAAGCAACATAGCCCTTGGTCACCGGCCGCCCAACGTTCGGCGCAACATTTCCCCAGCTAACCGTCCAGCTCCGCAAGGCATGATGATGGCTTTCTAACTCCTCCTTCTCCTATGTTTTTGTTGTATGATAAAAGCAGCCAAAAATAGTGTAGAGGGAGATTTGGAAATGAACATCAAAACACTCATCGACCTCACCATGCCGATCACGGCCCAAACTCCGGTGTACCCGGGGGATCCGAAGCCGAAAATCGAACCGGCGGCGACGTTCGCCCAAGACGGCTATCACGTCAGCCGCCTTGTGCTTGGGTCGCACAGCGGCACGCATGTGGATGCGCCGTTTCACTTTTGCGAACACGGTTGGCGGCTCGATGACGTGCCGCTCACCTATTTCCTCGGCCGCGGCATCGTGATCGATGCCACCGGGAAAGCGGAAGGCGAAGCGGTGACGATGGCCGATGCCGCTCCGTATATCCCGAAGCTGTCGCCGGGAACCGTTGTGTTGTTTCATCCTATTTCGCGCAGGAGACTCCCACTTCAACGACCAAAGGGAGTAAGTGGGAGAGGAATGCGCGTTCCCCCTTTCTTTTGTGTATGATAGAATAAAGGCGTGGAGAAAACCGTTCAATAAAGGCACTCCAATCACGGCTACTCGATGTATGGAGTTGGTTACAGGAAACGTTGTAACCGTAAAACATCGAGCGTAGGTCCGTCTGTTGTGTGTGGAAGCCAAGTACTGCCAACAGACACACCGAGAGAATCGGTAACGATGCAGGCATGACCTGCGTCGTTGGGTAGTCGTCAACCTGCCCCCTGATGCAACCCCAAGTCAAGGAAGGAGGACGAAGTCCGTTTGCACTTCTGGGGAGTTGCAAGCCCCCACTTCAAGCGTTAGCTAAGTGGGGGTAGTTGACACCGGCTGGTCGCAATACGCCGGAACAAAGCGGTATTTTTCCCATCCGTACGTTGCGCTGGAGGTGATTGAAGCGATGCTGGAGCGAGGCGTGCGGACGTTTTTCATCGACGCGCTCAACATCGACCCGCCGGACGGCTCGTCGTTCCGCGCCCACGAACTTATTCTTGGCGCCAACGGGGTGATCGGGGAAAATTTCGTGAACTTCGAGCGAATCGATTTTGATGATCCATATATTATTGCCCTCCCTCTTTCCTTGCCTGGCTGCGACGGTTCGCCTGTTCGGGCGGTGGCGGTGCAGTGGGCGTAACAAAGAAGGATGATGCAACCAAACGCCCCGCACATGCTTTGCGCGGGGCGCGGCCTTGGGCTATTTGAGCCATTTGATCACTTTCGCCGGGTTTCCGCCAACGACCGCGTTGGCGGGGACATCTTTTGTCACGACCGCCCCTGAGGCGATGACGGCGTTGTCGCCGATCGTGACGCCCGGGTTGATGACGGCCCGCCCGCCGATCCAGACGTTATGGCCGATCACAACCGGCTTTCCGTACTCCAACCCGGAATTTCGTTCGTGCGGATCGAGCGGGTGAGTCGCCGTATAAATGTGCACACCAGGACCAATAAAACAATGGTCGCCGATTCGCACTTCGCATACATCCAAAATCACGCCATCAAAGTTCATAAAAAAGTCTTCACCGACGTGAATGTTGTAGCCGTAGTCGCAGCGGAAGTTCGGCTCGATAAACAGCCGTTCTCCCGTTGAACCGAACAGTTCTTTGAGCAGATCGGTTCGCTTTTCATATTCCGTTTCCAACGTTTCGTTATACAAACGAACGAGCCGCCGCGCCCGCTCCCGCTCCTTGACGAGCTCCGGATCAGCGGGGCTGTACAAGTGTCCCGCCACCATCTTTTCCTTTTCGCTTTTCATTCAATCCCTCCAACATCTCGCGTCTTCGCGCAGCACTCCATGGAATGATCTTATCGTCCTTCAGAAAAACCGTTCCCTGTCATCGTTTCAATCCGCACGCCTTCCCGATAATAGGCCTCCATCACATCCTTTGGCACCATGCTTCCGCCTGTCGCCCAGCCAATATGGACGGCGTTTTTCATCTTTTCTTTCAAACCGTTTGCCTCTACGTACGTTTGCCCCGCCAAATCACGAAACAGCCGAACAGGCCCCGCCACCCCCGCCAAGGCGGACGGCTCTAAATAGATTTCCTCCGTTTCCACCATCGCCGCGAGCAAGCGGTAAAGCGTCGAATCGTCCACCGTATAGACGCCGCTGATGACGTTCTCAAGCATGTTTCCCACCAGCCGCGACGGCCGACCCACCGCTAGCCCGTCCGCTTCGGTCTTATTGTCGAGGCCAAAATCTTGCACCGACACGCGGTCGTGCTCTCCTGTCATCAACCCAAGCAGCATGCAAGGCGAATGCGTCGGCTCAGCGAAAAAGCAATGCACATGATCGCCGTACACGAGCTTCAGCCCAAACGTCACCCCGCCCGGACCGCCGCCGACGCCGCAAGGAAGATACACAAAGAGCGGGTGGTTTTCATCAACCGTGATGTTCATGTCCTCTAATTGCTTTTTCAGCCGAAACGCCGCCACCGCATAGCCTAAAAACAGATGGATCGAGTTTTCATCATCGATAAAATACGACGTTGGATCCTCGGCGGACTGTCTTCGCGCCTCTTCCACCACTTTGTTGTAATCAGTGAGATGTTCGATGACGGTGACCCCTTTGCTTCGCAATAAGTCTTTTTTCCATTGTTTCGCATCGGCTGACATATGAACGGTAACGTGGAACCCAAGCTTCGCTCCGATGATGCCGATGCTCAAGCCTAAATTCCCTGTCGATCCAACGACCAGAGAATAGCGGGAAAAGAATTGCCGGAATTCTTCGCTGTCCATGACCGCATAGTCCTCTCCTATGGCGATCATACCGTTTGCGAGCGCAAGATCTTCCGCGTGTTTCAACACTTCGTAAATGCCCCCACGCGCCTTGATCGACCCGGAAATCGGGAGATGGCTATCGCATTTTAGCAACAGCTCCCCCTCGATGTTGGTCTGAAACATCTTTTCCAAACGCCGTTGCATGTTCGGAATCCGGACTAAAGGGGATTCGATGATGCCATGGGCCGGCCGCGTCTCGGGAAATGCCTTCGCGATGTAGGGGGCAAAGCGGCGCAATCGTTCTTCCGCCTCCTTGACATCGCGCTCGCGTAAAGGAATCGTTTGAATGGCTTGCGCAAACGCGTGATATTTTGGATTGCGCCAAAACACCTCTTCGGCCGCCATGATCATTTCAAGCAGCGGGAATTTCTTTATCCACTTTTGGATTTCGTTTTTGGTCATCATGCACCATTCTCTCCCATGCGTGTTTGTCGTTTCGCACCCTTGGCGGATGCCGGTCCAAAGTCCGCTTCATTGTTTGTCGAACCGTTTACCTCCAGTCTCGCGAAAACCGCTTCCATTGTCAATGGGGAGGAAGGGAAATGGTTTGTGGATGACATTCGGGAGTGATCCCAGCCTCGTCGGAACGGCCAAGCAAGGTGCGATCTGCTTTGAAAAACGCCTGTCTTTCCATTATGATGAAAGAGGCAAACCATATCGTGGAGATGATGATCATGGGCAATCGCCGCGGTTTATCGCTTTTGTTTCTCGTGATGTTTTTGGTCATGGCCGGGTTTGGCATCATTATCCCTGTCCTTCCATTTTACGCAGAAAAAATCGGCGCGACGCCAACGCAGCTCGGCTGGTTGATGGCCGTGTATTCGCTCATGCAATTTTTATTTGCGCCGATGTGGGGGAATTTATCGGACCGCTATGGACGAAAGCCGATGCTGCTTGTCGGCATTTTCGGTTTGGCCCTTTCGTTTTTCTTGCTCGCCGTCGCGACAAAACTTTGGATGTTGTTTGCCGCTCGCATCATCGGCGGATGTCTATCGGCGGCCACGATGCCGGCCGCTATGGCGTACGTCGCAGATGTGACAACGGAAGAAGACCGGGGCAAAGGAATGGGGATGATCGGAGCGGCCGTTGGGCTTGGATTTATTTTCGGACCGGGGATCGGCGGCATATTTTCAAAAACGAGCTTGACCGCTCCGTTTTGGATGGCAGGCAGCTTGGCGCTGCTGACAGCTATATTCGTTTTCGTTTTCTTGCATGAATCGCTTCCGAGAGAAAAACGATCGAACATAAAAGCGAAACGACCATCGCTTGCGGTTGCTCTCCGAAGCCCTTTGGCACGCCTATACATGTTGCAGCTCATCGTAACGTTTTCCCTCGCCGGACTTGAAGCGACGTTCGCCTACTTTGCCGCTGAACGAGCAGGGCTTTCGTCGACGGAGCTCGGTTACATTTTCATGATCATGGGGCTTGCAGGAGCCGTCGTCCAAGGGGGGCTTCTTGGAAAACTGATCCGCTCATTCGGGGAAGGCGCTGTCATTCGTTTCGGGCTGTTCTTGTCAGCAGTTGGCTTTTTTCTCATTTTATCTTAATTAGGCGAGAAGACTCCCACTTCAACGAAGCGAAGCGGAGTAAGTGGGAGATGAATCGCCTTAACTATATTTTGCTGAAAATAGGATAGATTCAGTAAAATATAGTATAATATAGT
>NZ_SDLD01000064.1:0-10714 GCF_013096875.1 Geobacillus sp. DSP4a
CCCCCTCAAGATGAGATTTCCCACCGCGTCAGGCGGGTAAGATCCCTCGAAGATGACGAGGTCGATAGGTCCGAGGTGGAAGCGTGGCGACACGTGGAGCTGACGGATACTAATCGATCGAGGGCTTAACCTAGAAAAGCGGAGGCGAGCGGTTCGCCGCGACGGGCAAATGTTCTTCACCCGCAGGGGTGCTAGCACCCCGAGGGGGAAGGTTATTTGACCCCGAGCGGCAGCGAGCCGGAGCTAGACAATGAAAAGTGAAAGCGCCCCGGCTTCTTCCTGAAACGGTTATCTAGTTTTGAAGGAATGAACTTCCTGTTGACAAATAAAGCAGGGTGGATATAATAATTATTGTCTAAAGCAAATTGATCATCCATTGCCTAGTGGTGATAGCGGAGGGGAAACACCCGTTCCCATCCCGAACACGGAAGTTAAGCCCTCCAGCGCCGATGGTAGTTGGGGCCAGCGCCCCTGCAAGAGTAGGTCGCTGCTAGGCAATATTATTCACTTCGCAATAGCTCAGCGACGAGCTTTAGCATCGTTGAATTTACTTTGAATTTACTTTGAGTTGTCCCGATGTATCTGACTCCTTATGAATTGGCTGGCAGAGGAAGAGGCAACAAGCACATTGAGAAGATGTGCATGACATATAGTTTATTCATCATTCCGCAATAGCTCAGCGGTAGAGCAACCGGCTGTTAACCGGTAGGTCGTAGGTTCGAATCCTACTTGCGGAGCCATTTTTATGCTTCCATAGCTCAGTAGGTAGAGCACTTCCATGGTAAGGAAGAGGTCACCGGTTCGAGCCCGGTTGGAAGCTCCATTTCTCACTGGCCCGTTGGTCAAGTGGTTAAGACACCGCCCTTTCACGGCGGTAACACGGGTTCGAATCCCGTACGGGTCACTTTCGTTCAAATCAACCGCCCTTCGAAGGGCGGTTGATTTGAAAATGTATAGCCACATTGCAACAGTGACATAATAATTACTGGATATCGAATCGTTTCACAGCGTTGGGCTATAGCCAAGCGGTAAGGCAACGGACTTTGACTCCGTGATGCGCTGGTTCGAATCCAGCTAGCCCAGCCATTATTTTTTTGTACATAAAATTTACATGCTATGGGTCATTAGTTCAGCAACGAGCGTTGCATCTTCGAATTTGCTTCGAGTTGCCCCGACGCACTTGACTTCTTCGAATAAGCTTGTAGAGGAAGGGGCAGGTAGAGTGAAATGAAGCTTAGAGTGTTATTCTAACCATGAGCCATTAGCTCAGTAGGTAGAGCAACGAGCGTTACATCATCGAGTTGGCTTCGAGTTGTCCCGACGCATCTGACATCTTCGAATATGCTAGTAGAGGAAGGGACATCGTTGTCTCGGAGTGTTATTGAACCCATGAGCCATTAGCTCAGTAACGAGCGTTGCATCTTCGAATTTGCTTCGAGTTGCCCCGACGCACTTGACTTCTTCGAATAAGCTTGTAGAGGAAGGGGCAGGTAGAGTGAAATGAAGCTTAGAGTGTTATCCAACTCATGAGCCATTAGCTCAGTAGGTAGAGCAACGAGCGTTGCATCTTCGAGTTTGCTACGAGTTGCCCCGACGCACTTGACTTCTTCGAATAAGCTTGTAGAGGAAGGGGCAGGTAGAGTGAAATGAAGCTTAGAGTGTTATCTTAACCATGAGCCATTAGCTCAGTAGGTAGAGCAACGAGCGTTACATCATCGAGTTTGCTACGAGTTGTCCCGACGCATCGCGCATCTTCGAATACGCTAGCAGAGGAAGGGACATCACTATCCTAGGGTGTTATCCAACTCATGAGCCATTAGCTCAGTAGGTAGAGCATCTGACTTTTAATCAGAGGGTCGGAGGTTCGAGTCCTCCATGGCTCACCATAGCGCGGAAGTAGTTCAGTGGTAGAACACCACCTTGCCAAGGTGGGGGTCGCGGGTTCGAGTCCCGTCTTCCGCTTGGGCGGGGCCTTAGCTCAGCTGGGAGAGCGCCTGCTTTGCACGCAGGAGGTCATCGGTTCGATCCCGATAGGCTCCATCAAGAGCAGACTGCTTGACAACCACGAGCAGTCTGCTCTTTTTTGTTATATGGGTATAAATATTCAAAATTTTGTCAAGTTGAGTCATCCCCTTTCTTTCCTCTACAATAAAGACGTAACGAAAGGAGTGGGAGACAGCATGAAGCCAATTTCAATTATCGGGGTTCCGATGGATTTAGGGCAGACACGCCGCGGCGTCGACATGGGGCCGAGCGCAATGCGTTATGCAGGCGTCATCGAACGTCTGGAACGTCTTCATTACGATATTGAAGATTTGGGAGATATTCCAATTGGGAAAGCAGAGCGGTTGCACGAGCAAGGAGATTCACGGTTGCGCAATTTGAAAGCGGTTGCGGAGGCGAATGAGAAACTCGCGGCGGCGGTTGACCAAGTCGTTCAGCGGGGGCGCTTCCCACTTGTGCTGGGCGGCGACCATAGCATCGCCATTGGCACGCTCGCCGGGGTGGCGAAACATTATGAGCGGCTTGGGGTTATTTGGTATGATGCGCACGGTGATGTCAATACGGAGGAGACGTCGCCCTCTGGAAACATTCATGGCATGCCGCTGGCGGCGAGCCTCGGGTTTGGCCATCCGGCGCTGACGCAAATCGGCGGATACAGCCCCAAAATCAAGCCGGAACATGTCGTGTTGATCGGCGTCCGTTCCCTTGATGAAGGGGAGAAGAAGTTTATTCGCGAAAAAGGAATCAAAATCTATACGATGCATGAGGTTGACCGCCTTGGGATGACGAAAGTGATGGAAGAGACGATCGCGTATTTGAAAGAGCGAACGGATGGCGTCCATTTGTCGCTTGACTTGGATGCGCTTGATCCGAGCGATGCGCCGGGGGTTGGGACGCCGGTGATCGGTGGGCTGACGTACCGGGAAAGCCATTTGGCGATGGAAATGTTGGCGGAAGCGCAAATCATCACTTCTGCCGAATTTGTCGAGGTGAACCCCATTTTGGATGAACGGAACAAGACCGCCTCGGTTGCTGTGGGGCTGATGGGTTCATTGTTTGGAGAGAAGCTGATTTAGCACGCTGGTCCGACAGCGGAAGCAGCGAATCGTTGTTGTTGAAGGCAATGGTGGAAGGGGGAACGCCATATTAGGTTTGCCCCCCTTCTTTTTTTCGTTCTATGGTACAATAGATATGTTGTGTGAAACTTTTCCCGGTGGAGTGCCGTAATACACGGTAAGCCGTAAGGGCGGGGGTATTGGATTGTATGGATTTGTTCATTAAAAAACGAATTAAGGCGATCCGAAAAGGCGACCAAAATGCGTACGCTGATCTTGTCGACTTGTATAAAGATAAAATTTACCGCCTTTGTTATCGAATGCTCGGCAACCGGCACGAGGCGGAAGATGCGGCACAAGAGGCGTTCATCCGCGCTTATGTCCATATTGATACGTACAACCCGGAAATGAAATTTTCCACATGGCTGTACCGGATTGCGACGAATTTAACGATCGATAAGCTGCGGAAACGGAAGCCTGATGTGTATTTGGATGAAGAACTAAACGGTACGGACGGATTGACGATGCAGGCGCAGCTTCCTTCACGCGAAGCGTCCCCTGAAGAGGCGGTCGAAAGCTTGGAACTGCAGGAGACGGTTCAACGGGCGATTGATCAGCTGCCGGAAAAATACCGGAGCGTGATCGTGCTGAAGTATATTGAGGATCTGTCGTTGCAAGAAATCAGCGAGATTTTAGGGTTGCCGGTCGGCACGGTGAAAACGCGGCTGCATCGCGGCCGCGAAGCGCTGCGCAGACAACTTGGCCATCTATAAGAGGGTGAGAAACGATGGAATGTCCGAAGGAAATCGTATCGCTGATGCATAGCTACTTTGACGGCGACATTCATCCGGACGAGGAACGGCAGTTGAAAGAACATTTGCGGTCATGCGCCGCTTGTGCTGCCCATTTTTATGAACTAAACAAAACGATCGCTTTTCTGCAATGCGCCTCTCATATTACAGTGCCGTCCTCGTTCACGGCAACCGTGATGGGAGCCATGCCGAAAGAGAAAAAGGCTGCGCGGCTGCGCCGTTGGCTGCATGCGCATCCCATACTGACGGCTGCTTCCCTGTTTTGTCTGCTCACAGTCGGCAGTTTTGCCTCCTCATGGAATGAAAGAGGAGCATTTTCCGTTTCGGCTGATGAACATGTCATCATCCGCGATCATACAGTGATCGTGCCGGAAGGGCAAACGGTTAAAGGGGATATTACAGTTCGCAATGGATCGATTCGGATTGAAGGAACGGTCGATGGGGATGTGACGGTGATCCACGGGAACAAATATATGGCGTCTGCTGGACAAGTAACCGGGGAAGTAGAAGAAATTAATCAAGTGTTTGAATGGATTTGGTATAATATTAAAGAGAGGGTTCACCATGCGCTCCAATCCCTTGAATGATGGCAGCCATCGTCCGATGGCTTTTTCCATGACCATCGGAAGGTTGGAATTAGAGATAAAGGAAGTGTGAAGATGTCCTTCGAAGAGCTCCCCATCGTGTCGTATTTGTTGAAAGTGGTCGATATTCTTGTTGTTTGGTACGTCATTTATAAATTGATTATGATGATTCGCGGGACGAAGGCCATTCAGTTGTTAAAAGGCATTTTTTTAATTATTCTAGTCCGCTTTGTGAGCAATTACCTCGGATTGACGACGCTGCAATGGCTGATGGATCAGGCGATCATTTGGGGATTTCTCGCGATCATCATTATTTTTCAGCCGGAATTGCGGCGCGCCCTCGAGCAGCTTGGCCGTGGACGGCTGTTTACACGCAGCACAGTCAATGAAGACGAGGAACGGCTGCAGATGGTGGAAGCCATCGTCAAAGCCACGGAGTATATGGCGAAGCGGCGCATCGGGGCGCTCATTTCGATCGAGCGGGAAACCGGAATGGGTGATTATGTGGAAACGGGGATTACGCTTAACGCACATGTATCGCCGGAGCTGCTCATTAATATTTTCATTCCGAACACCCCGCTTCATGACGGAGCGGTGATTATTCAAAAAAATCAAATCGCTGCGGCCGCTTGTTATTTGCCGCTATCGGAGAGTCCGTTCATTTCAAAGGAACTCGGGACGCGCCATCGGGCGGCGCTCGGCATCAGCGAAGTGACGGACAGCGTCACCGTTGTCGTGTCGGAAGAGACAGGAGCAGTATCGTTGACGAAAAACGGCGAGCTGTACCGTGATTTAACGATCGATGAGTTTCGGGAGCTGTTAACGGGGGAACTTGCTCCTGCGACGAAGGCGTCCGCTTCTTCCCGTTGGCAGTGGAGGGGGAAGAAACATGGATAAGTTGATGGACCATCCTTGGTTTATTCGTGTCGTCTCTTTATTGCTGGCGATTATGCTGTATATGTCGGCCAATGTCGGGGCGAAAACAGGGGAAACGCGCAATACGTTTGGCCAGGAGGATACGGAAACGTTAGTCGACATCCCGGTTGTCGCTTATTATGATGAAGAAAACTTGGTTGTGTCCGGCGTGCCGAAATATGTGAACGTCACGCTCCAAGGCCCGGCAAGCATCGTCAAACCAACGGCTTTGCAGCGAAATTTCGAGGTGTACGTCGATTTAACCGATTTGCCGTTAGGAACATACACGGTGCCGATCAAATACAAGGACATCTCGGAAAAGCTGAAGGTGAATATCCAGCCGGCTTCAGTGAAAGTGACGATCCGTGAAAAAGTATCGAAACGCTTTTCGGTCGGCGTCGAATTTTTCAATCGAAACAAAATGCCTGACGGCTACTCTGTCGGAGAGCCGACCGTAAAGCCGGGCGCTGTGACGATTACCGGAGCGAGAGAGCTGATTGACGAGATTTCGTTTGTCAAAGCGATCGTCGACTTGGAGGGAGCGACGGAAACGTTGACGAGGGAAGCACGGGTTCGGGTGTATGACCGGCACGGCAATGAAATGAATGTCGAGCTGCAGCCATCGACCGTTGAAGTGACCGTTCCGGTGAAAAGCCCGAGCAAGACGGTGCCGGTTCAAGTGCGAACAACTGGGGAGTTGCCGGATGGTGTGCATCTTGTCAGCATCACGCCGGAGCCGGATCGAGTGACGATTTATGGACCGAAGGAAGTGTTGAACCATATTGACAAGCTGGAAGGATTGACCGTTGATTTGGACGATATTACGGATGATGCGACGGTAGAACTTGACGCTCCGCTCCCTGATGGCGCAAAAAGCGTCAACCCAGACAAAATCAAGGTCCATATTGATGTGGAAAAAGACGTCACGCAAACGTGGAAAGACGTGCCGATCGCTGTCGTCGGCTTGCCGGATTCATACAAAGCTGAATTTGTCAAACCGCTTGAAGGCAAAATTACGATCCGCCTTGTCGGTCCGCCCGATGTCGTCCGCGGGTTGACAAAAGACGATATTCGTTTGTATGTCGATGTCGGTGGACTTGACACCGGCGAACATCAAGTTCCCATTCAATGGAACCACCCTGAACAAGTCCAATGGCAGCCGTCATCAGAAACGGCGATGGTTCACATTAGCGAAAAAGCAGTTGCACAATAAATTGTACAAGTAAGGAGAGAGTGACCGAATGGGCAAATATTTTGGCACTGATGGTGTACGTGGAGTCGCAAATCGTGAATTGACGCCAGAGTTGGCGTTTCAAATCGGCCGCTGCGGCGGATACGTGCTGACCAAAAGCGCTGAGCGCCCGAAAGTACTGATCGGGCGCGACACCCGCATTTCCGGCCATATGTTGGAAGGCGCCCTGGTCGCCGGGCTTTTGTCGATCGGGGCGGAAGTGATGCGCCTTGGCGTCATTTCCACCCCGGGCGTCGCCTATTTGACGAAGGCGCTTGGAGCGCAGGCCGGCATTATGATTTCCGCCTCCCACAACCCGGTGCAAGATAACGGCATTAAATTTTTCGGTCCGGACGGGTTCAAGCTGTCGGATGAGCAGGAAGCGGAAATTGAGGCGTTGATCGACAGCGCGGAGGATATGCTGCCGCGGCCGATCGGGGCTGGGCTTGGGCAAGTAAACGACTATTTTGAAGGCGGACAAAAGTACTTGCAGTATTTAAAACAAACGATTGATGAAGAAGATTTTTCTGGGATGAAAATCGCCCTCGACTGCGCGCACGGGGCGACGTCATCGCTGGCGACGTACTTATTTGCCGATTTGGATGCGGATGTCGTGACGATGGGGGCGTCGCCCAATGGGCTCAACATTAACGAAGGGGTCGGGTCCACCCATCCGGAAGCGCTCGCCGCATTTGTCAAAGAAAAAGGAGCGGATGTCGGGCTCGCCTTTGACGGCGACGGCGACCGTCTCATTGCTGTCGATGAGAACGGCAACATCGTCGATGGCGACCAAATTATGTACATTTGCGCCAAATATTTAAAAGAAACCGGCCGCCTCAAGCACCAAACCGTCGTCTCAACCGTCATGAGCAACCTCGGGTTTTACAAAGCGCTTGAGGCGCAGGGAATCAAAAGTGTACAAACGGCCGTTGGCGACCGCTATGTCGTCGAGGAAATGAAGAAGAACGGCTATAATCTCGGCGGCGAGCAGTCCGGACACATCATCTTCCTTGACTACAACACGACGGGGGACGGAATGTTGACGGCGCTCCAGCTTGTCAACATCATGAAAATCAAAGGCAAGCCGCTTTCCGAATTGGCGGGGGAAATGAAAAAATACCCGCAGCTCTTAGTGAACGTCCGGGTGAAAGAGAAAGAAAAAGTGATGGAAAATGAGCAAGTGAAAAACGTGATCGCCGAAGTGGAAGCAGAGATGAACGGCAATGGCCGCGTTCTTGTCCGCCCATCGGGGACTGAGCCGCTTGTGCGCATTATGGCGGAGGCCCCGACCGAAGAAGCGTGCCGCGCCTACGTGGAGCGGATCGCGGATGTCGTCCGCCGTGAAATGGGGACGGAATAATCGACCGTCTGGACAACCACCCTATGCATAAACGGAACGTTCCCTTTCGTTTATGCATAGGGTATTTATATAAATAGTTGACGCCGCTGGGAATGTCCTGTAATATTAACGTTGTTGCCTTTTTCTTGAAAGGAGGCGATGGAAGGGCGAAGAGCGGAACATGGTGAAGTGATGGCTTGCCGCAACCGTGGGCATGGCCAACAAAGCAAAAAGGTGGTTGGTTGTTGCATCGGTTTTGACGAGACAAAAGCGCCTGGACTAAGCGTTGGACGGAAGACCGCTTAGTTGACGAGGAGGAGGTTTATCGAGGTTTTCGGCGGATGCCTCCCGGCTGGAGCGATGACAGCCGCAAGTCCTCTCTTAAAACAAAGGGGCGACCCTTTGCACAAAGGGGAGGATGTCATCGCGCAAATCGAAAGGGGAGTCTGCCGCATTGACGGTGAGGCCCCGTTGTTCTTTGACAACTGAACATGGAAGGATCTCATTAGCGGCAGCCTCCAAGATGAAAAGGAGGAACATTTGCCATGTGCGGCATTGTTGGCTATATCGGTTATCAAGATGTGAAGGAAATTTTATTGCGCGGATTGGAAAAACTCGAGTATCGCGGCTACGATTCGGCGGGGATCGCTGTGTTGAACGAAAGCGGCGTGCATGTGTTTAAGGAAAAAGGACGGATTGCTGATTTGCGCCGCATCGTCGACCCGAACGTCAACGCGACGGTCGGCATTGGCCATACACGCTGGGCGACACACGGGGCGCCAAGCCGAGTGAACGCCCACCCGCATCAAAGCGCTTCAGGCCGTTTTACGCTCGTGCATAACGGCGTCATTGAGAACTATGAAATGGTCAAGCGCGACTACTTGGCCGATGTCACATTCCAAAGCGACACGGACACGGAAGTGATCGTTCAGCTCGTGGAGAAGTTCGTCAACGACGGACTGGCAACGGAAGAAGCGTTCCGAAAAACGCTCTCGCTGCTAAAAGGATCGTACGCCATCGCCATGATCGATGCACAAGACGAAAACACCATCTATGCGGCGAAAAACAAAAGCCCGCTTCTCGTCGGCTTGGGTGATGGATTTAACGTCGTGGCGAGCGACGCGATGGCGATGCTCCAAGTGACGAATCAATTCGTCGAACTGATGGATGGGGAGCTCGTCATCGTCACGAGCGAGAACGTCACGATTCAAACGCTAAACGGTGAAACAGTCGAACGGAAGCCGTTTACGGCTGAGCTCGATGCGAGCGACATTGAAAAAGGGACGTATCCGCATTACATGTTGAAAGAAATTGACGAGCAGCCGTTCGTCATCCGCCGCATCATTCAAAAATACCAAGACGAAAACGGCGGATTGACGATTGACCAAGCGATCATCAACGAAGTGCTGAACGCCGACCGCCTGTACATTGTCGCGTGCGGAACGAGCTACCACGCAGGTCTCGTCGGCAAGCAGTTGATCGAATCGTGGGCGAAAATACCAGTCGAAGTGCATATCGCCAGCGAATTTTCGTACAACATGCCGCTGTTGTCGGAAAAGCCGCTCTTCATCTTTATCTCGCAAAGCGGCGAAACGGCCGACAGCCGCGCCGTGCTCGTGCAAACGAACAAACTCGGCCATAAAGCGATTACGATCACGAACGTCCCAGGTTCGACGCTGTCGCGGGAAGCCGATTATACGCTCCTGTTGCACGCCGGCCCGGAAATCGCCGTTGCCTCGACAAAAGCCTATACGGCGCAAATTGCCGTGTTGGCAATTTTGGCGGCGGCCGCGGCGAAAGCGAAAGGCTTTGAGCTGGACTTTGACTTGACGAAAGAGCTTGCCATCGTCGCCAATGTGATGGAAATGCTGTGCGATGCGAAAGAAGAAATGGAGAAAATCGCAAGCGACTACTTGACGCTGACGCGCAACTGCTTCTTCATCGGCCGCGCCGTTGACTACTATGTCTGCCTAGAAGGCGCGCTGAAGCTGAAGGAGATCTCGTACATTCAAGCGGAAGGGTTCGCCGGCGGCGAGCTGAAACACGGCACGATCGCCTTGATTGAGAACGGCACGCCGGTGATTGCGCTTGCCACTCAGGAGCACGTCAACTTAAGCATTCGCGGCAATGTAAAAGAAGTCGTCGCCCGCGGCGCGAACCCGTGCGTCATCTCGATGCGCGGCCTGGAAGGCGACGGCGACCGCTTCATCATCCCGGCTGTCCATCCGGATCTTACGCCGCTTGTGTCCGTCGTGCCGTTGCAGCTGATCGCATACTATGCCGCCTTGCACCGCGGCTGCGACGTCGACAAACCGCGCAACTTGGCGAAGAGCGTGACGGTGGAGTAAGCGGTTCATTGGTCGGAAATGTTGAATGACAAAAAAGTCGGGTACTTGACAAAAAAGTCGGGAACCGGACAAAAAAGTTAGGTACCGAACAAAAAAGTCGGGAACTGAAAGCCTGTTGGTGAATCCAGCAGGCTTTTGTTTTTTCTATTATCTGCGGAAAATAAAGTCGCATACTGAAAAATAAAGTTGGTAACTAGAAAATAATAATGGTAACTGGGAAAAGGTGTTGGCATAGGTTTATGCCAGCACTTTTTTATTTTCGATCAGATAGAATCACTAAAAAAAGCAGGATATTTTAAGGTTCATCACCAAAAGTTGTACTTGCACCTGTCATGAAAGTATGTTAGCTGTTTCTAGCCGAACCCGCAATGCAAAACGCTGGATATTTCTGTATCCGTATCCCCGACGTTTCATCAGCTTGATCTT
>NZ_SDLD01000065.1:0-10635 GCF_013096875.1 Geobacillus sp. DSP4a
CGCAAAGAGCCGTTCCGCCAACCACAACTTATTTAGTCTAGCCAAAAGGCAGACAGGTTATACGAGATGCCTAAAATCGGGCACCTCTGCTTTCCTATTGCCTTTTTTGGCCATTTTCAGTATACCCTCACGGATCAGGAGCGTATACCGCACTCACCAAGTGGTGGGGATTTTCACGGAAACGTACAAAGGAATTTCATATTATATGAAGAAAGAATTGTAATACATTTCCGTTTTGCACTCCGCAAAGTGCTACTTGCTTAGAAAAAGCGGAGACATTACTATATAAGTTGAAACTTTGTTTTACATCCAGTAGAACGCCCGCTGCATTCTATCAAAATGACTTGTTATGAAGGAAAACAGAATCGAACAATCGGAAAATCTTTATTGCAACTTATATAGCAATGATCACCGTATCTTCTTGTTTCACCAAATGACGATTGCGACGTTGAAGATAGAATTGAATTTGTGACAGCTGGGCAGAAACAAAAAAGAAAATGACTGCATATTGTTTTTGAATCTTTGCTTGATCTGTAGTAAAATGAAAGTGCTCTTGCATGGGGATTCTCCTTTCGAATGTTGGATAGCACTTTCATTCTACAGGAGATCCACAAGCAAGGGCTATTTTTATGCTTACTCGATTTTATCTAGCACCACGGGTTTTTGATGAACTCCTGTCATATAAAGGATGTCCGGTTGGGCGCTAAAGAAGGAAAACCAATGCACGTTGACGAATATGTCAATGCTACAGCAGCAGACAAAAATTTTTCGACAATAGGAAAAAAGGAGGAGAAAGGGTTGTCGTTAAGCGTTTATATCATTCGCACGATGTTCGTCGTCATTCCCGGCACGGCGGCGATCGGCCTTGCGATATGCCTGGCCAATGGCATTCGCGGGGCGGCGTTTTGGTGGACGCTTGTTGCTACAGTGCTGTTTGGCGCGATGCTCGGCTTCGTTTCGGCAACGCTCAACTATCGACGGTTTGTTGCCCCGATTGCCGTTATTAACGAACATTTAGGCAAGATGACAGGCGGAGATTTGACGGTGCGCGTACCGCTTGATCGCGTGCAGCAGCTGCGGCCGATTGCGGCGTCGTTAAACGATATGGCAGACGCTTGGCAAAGTGTGATGGGGCAAATCCAACATCATGCCGAAGAAGTAGCGCAATATTCTCAGCAGCTTGCCGCTGTCGCCGAACAGACGACGAAAGCGACAGAGCAAATTGCGACAACGATGGAAACGCTTGCGGCAAGTGCGGAGGAGCAGGCTGATGCTGTCCGCACCACCGCCGCGTCCGTGCATGATATTTCCCAAACATTGAGCGACGTCGCTTGCCATACGAAAGATGTGGCGCACCGCGCCGAGAAAACGTCGGCGAAAGCAGAGGACGGCAAGCAGTCCATCGGACAAATGTCCGAGCAAATGCAGTTCATTTACGACCACGTTCAAGCGCTTGGCCAGGTCGTTCAAAGGCTCGGGGAGCGCTCGAATGAGATTGGACAAATTACGGAAGCGATCACCGGCATTGCGTCGCAGACGAATTTGTTGGCGCTCAATGCCGCGATCGAAGCGGCGCGCGCCGGCGAGCAAGGGAAAGGGTTTGCGGTTGTCGCGGATGAAGTGCGCAAGCTAGCAGAACAATCCGCGCGCTCCGCGCAACAAATTTCCGAGCTGATCGGCTACATTCAAGAAGAAACGAAGCGGGCGGTTTCGTCTGCCGAACAGGTGATCTCCGAAGTAGCGAAAGGATTGAACGTGGCGGCGGCATGCGGTCAATCATTCGCCCATATTCGTGAGGAGGTCAGCCAAGTGAGTCAACAAATTGGACAAGTCTCATCCGCCATCGAGCAAATGAAGGAGCATGCCCGCCAAGTGAACGACGCACTCCAACAGATGACCAATATTGTCGAACAGTCAGCGTCCGGTGCGGCCAACGTATCGGCAGCGACGCAGGAACAAATGGCTTCCGTCGAGGAAATCGCCTCTTCGTCGACATCGCTCGGTCAGATGGCGGACGAGATGCGGGCAATGCTGAAGAAATTTTCTGTGTGAGTGAGGAAAAGGACGCTTTCTTCGAGAAAGAGGGGCTTTCAAACGACGTGTGGGAGTCAACGTTTGGAATAAAATGGTTTGCATCTTTGCCAATTGCCTGATAAAATAAAAAAAGTCAGTCATCATTGTTATACGCTCATCTGCTAGGGGAGTCCGGGAGCCGGGCTGAGAAAAGAACGCGATGAAGTTCTTTGACCCTTTGAACCTGATCTGGGTCATGCCAGCGTAGGGAAGCAGGCAGCGGGAACAGATGGACGCACAGGCTGTTCATTTGGCCTTTTTGCCTTGATCGGGTTCCGTTCGTTTTGCGGAACCCGTTTTTGCGTAAATATCCCCCGTTTTTGCCTCTCTTTTGCTGGTGCGGCTGCAGGTCTCAACCACCATTTCAAAGGAGGAAAGCCGCATGGAAAACATCCGCTCGTTCATGTCATTTCCAGCCAGCCGCAAGGTGTACATTGAAGGATCGCGCAAGGATGTGCGCGTGCCGATGAGAGAGATCGTGTTGTCGCCGACGAAAACGCCGCAAGGAACGGTGGAAAACGAGCCGGTGCGCGTCTATGACACAACCGGTCCATACACCGATCCTCATTTTGAGCCGGACGTCGAAAAAGGATTGCCGCCTCTTCGCCGCAACTGGATTGTTGAGCGCGGCGATGTCGAAGAAGTGAAGCCATCAGCGACCGCCGGCGTCCGCCCGCTGCCGTTCGTGCGCCGTCCATTGAGGGCAAAGCCCGGAAAAACCGTAACGCAAATGCATTATGCCAAACGGGGAATCATCACACCAGAGATGGAGTTCGTCGCCATCCGTGAACGAATCGACCCCGAAATCGTTCGCCAGGAAGTAGCGGCCGGACGGGCGATCATTCCGGCGAACATTAATCACCCCGAGAGTGAGCCGATGATCATCGGCCGTCGTTTCCATGTGAAAATTAATGCCAATATCGGCAACTCGGCCGTTTCATCCTCGATTGAAGATGAAGTGGAAAAGCTGCTTTGGGCGGTGCGTTGGGGCGCCGATACGGTCATGGATTTGTCGACCGGCAAACACATTCATGAAACACGTGAGTACATCATCCGCAATTCGCCGGTCCCCGTGGGAACGGTGCCGATTTATCAGGCGCTCGAAAAGGTAGGAGGGGTGCCGGAGAAGTTAACGTGGGACGTGTATCGTGAGACGTTGATGGAGCAGGCGGAGCAAGGAGTCGACTACATGACGATCCACGCCGGTGTGCGGCTTCATTACATTCCGCTCACCGCCAACCGGACGACCGGCATTGTCTCGCGCGGCGGCTCGATCATCGCCCAATGGTGTTTGGCCCACCATGAAGAAAACTTTTTGTATACGCATTTTGAAGAAATCTGCGAGATTTTGAAACAATACGATGTCGCGATCTCCCTTGGCGACGGCTTGCGCCCCGGCTCCATCGCCGATGCGAACGATGAGGCGCAGTTTGCCGAACTGGAAACGCTTGGCGAGCTGACGAAAATCGCCTGGAAGCATGATGTGCAGGTGATGATCGAAGGGCCGGGCCACATTCCGATGCATAAAATTCGCGAAAATGTCGAGCGGGAACAGGACATTTGCCATGGAGCGCCGTTTTATACGTTAGGGCCGCTTGTCACCGACATCGCGCCGGGATACGATCACATCACGTCGGCGATTGGCGCCGCCATCATTGGCGCTTATGGAACGGCGATGCTTTGTTACGTAACGCCCAAAGAACATTTAGGGCTGCCGAATAAAGAGGACGTACGCGCCGGGGTCGTGGCCTATAAAATCGCCGCCCATGCGGCTGATCTGGCGAAAGGGCATCCGGCCGCCCAGCAGCGTGACGATGCGCTCTCGAAAGCGCGCTTTGAGTTTCGCTGGAACGACCAGTTCAACTTGTCGCTTGACCCGGAACGGGCTCGTGAGTACCATGATGAAACATTGCCGGCCGAGGCGGCGAAAACAGCTCATTTTTGTTCGATGTGCGGGCCGAAGTTTTGTTCGATGAACATTTCGCACGAGCTGCAGCGGCAAATCAAAGAGGAAGGGATGAAAGAAAAAGCGCAACAATTTATTCGGCAAGGCTCGTCGCTGTATCAATGACAAGAAGCGGGCTGCGATGCTCGGCATGGTGGAGAGAATATGGAAGTTCGATCAACGGAAAAAGCATGAGCTGGAAAGCGCTCAGTGCTGATCGAAGCAGCGGAGGGGGGCCATCGCCCCTCTTGTTTGTTGTGCAAATTGGTGCGGTTCCTTATTATTTTAAAAATATATAATTTTTAAAAAATATATTTACAAATCGTTTCGGATTGATTATGATAATGGCATAAGGTGCAAATTTCTAGTCATAGAATGATCATGCGGGGAAAACTGCGCAGTCTATCGCGACGCCTTCGCCGGCGCTTCGCTTCCATAGACAGCGGCCAGTTGCGTCATCGAACCGTGGATGATGCCGGCCGCTTCTTTTTATGGCGAAAGGGCCGGGTTTCAGAAGGTTGATCGCGTTTTTCTAGCAGCTTAGTGAAAAAATAACCACTTCTCCTGCATCGACCGCTTTTCGAGAAAAAAGATTTTGATGATGTCTTGATGTGAGAAAGCCATTGGTATGATAGGCTGCTTCTTGAACGTGAGACGGGCATGAGGGTGATGGGCGTGCGCATAAACTGAAACGAAGGGCCATGAGGAGGGATGGGATTGAACACATTTTCCGATATTGTGCAGACGATGCCGCCATATTTGTTCTCCCGATTTCAGAAGAAAAAAGAAGAATTGCTAAAGCTCGGGGTCGATGTCATTGATTTAGGGATCGGCGCCCCCGATTTGCCGCCCCCTTCCTTTATCATCGAAGCGTTGAAAGAAGCGCTCGATGCGCCAGAACACTATACGTATTCGCCGTATGGCGGCTGCAGGGAGTATCGGGAAGCGGTCGCGCGTTTTTATGAACGGGAATATGGCGTCAAGCTCGATCCGGAGACCGAGGTGTTGGCGTTAATCGGCTCGAAAGAAGGAATCGTCCATTTGCTGCAAGCCGTTCTCAATCCCGGCGAGCTCGCCTTAGTGCCTGATCCAGGCTATCCTGTCTACCGGACGGCCGTCCATTTTGCCCGCGGCCAGAGCCGATCGCTGCCGCTCGATGCGCAACATGGTTATATTCCTCGGTTTGATGCGCTTCCCTCGTCCGTTTATGACCAAGCGAAAATCATGTTTCTCAATTATCCGAGCAATCCGACGGCCGCCGCTGTCGATTTGGATGTATTGGCCGAAGCCGTTTCACTTGCCCGTCGGCACCGGATGTTCATTGCTCATGATGCGGCCTACTCGTTCGTGACGTTTGCCGGTTTTCAAGCGCCGAGCATTTTGCAGGTGGACGGGGCAAAGGAAGTGGCGGTGGAATTTGGATCGTTGTCCAAAAGCTATAACATGGCCGGCTGCCGCATCGGATACGTGGTCGGAAACCGGGACATGATTCGAGCGCTTTCGGTGATCAAGAGCAACACGGATACGTGCCAGTTTATTCCGATCCAGAAGGCGGCGGTGGCCGCTTTGATGAACGGACAGACGTTTATTCGAGAAAATAGCCGCATTTATGAACAACGCATGAATAGGATGGTCGAGAAACTCCGAGAACTGGGCATCGACGTGCAGCGGCCGAAAGCGACCTTTTTCTTGTGGATCCCGGTCTATGACGGATACTCATCCGAACGATTTGCCGCCAAACTGCTCGAAGAAGCGGGAGTCATCGTCACACCGGGAACAGCGTTTGGACCCGCAGGGGAAGGATATGTCCGCGTATCGCTGTCAGCGCCGATGGAGCGTCTGCAGCAAGCCGTTGAACGATGGAAGCAAGTGAATTGGGAGGAATCGGCGCCATGAAGCGAACGATGCGTCACATCACGGTGGCTCAAGCCATCGTCGAATGTTTCAAACAGGAACAAATCCGTTATGTGTTTGGTGTGCCGGGGGAAAGTTATTTGCCCCTCCTTGATGCCATCTATGATGAGCCATCCATTGAGTTCATCTCCGCCCGCCATGAAGGGGGTGCTTCCTTTATGGCGGAAGGGTATGCGAAAGCGTCGCAAAAGTGCGGCGTCGTGCTGGCTACAAGGGCGGTCGGCGGAGCGAATTTGGCGATTGGCGTCCATACCGCGAGGCAAGATTCCACTCCGATGGTCGTGTTTTTGGGGCAAGTGAACAGCCGCTTCCTAGGGCGTGAAGGATTTCAGGAAGTCGATATGGAAGCGTTTTTTCGTCCGATCGCCAAATGGGCGGTCGAAATTCGCGAAGCCGAGCGGGTGCCAGAGCTGGTGCAACGGGCGTTTCGCACCGCGAAAACAGGGCGGCCCGGCCCCGTCGTCGTTTCACTGCCAGAAGATGTCTTTTCCAAAACGATAGCGGAAGCAGTGATAGCCGAGACCGATGTGCCGAAGCCGGCACCAAGGCAAGAAGATATACAGCACATTGAAGAGATTCTGAAGCGCGCCAAACGGCCGCTCGTGATTGCTGGCGGCGGCGTCAAATGGTCGGGAGCGGAGCAGTTGCTGCGCTTATGGGCGGAAAAGTATGCACTTCCGGTCATGGCGGCGTTCCGGCGGCATGACGTGTTTCCCCACAACCATCCGTGCTATGTCGGACACCTAGGTCTAGGGTCGCCCAAAGCGGTCATCGAAACGGCCGAGCAGGCGGATGTGGTGATGGCATTGGGAACGCGGCTATCGGAAGTAACGACACAAGATTACCGTTTGCTCTCTCCCAATCAGACGCTGATTCACATCGATATTGACAGCGATGGATTCGGAAAAGTGTATGCACCGGATCTCGCGGTTTGGGCTGACTGTCAGGAAGTGCTGTCCCGTTTGCTCGATCTCGCGGTGCGGCCGTCTTGGCAAGAATGGGCGGCTGAACGGAGGAAACGGTACGAACAAACAGCCAGGCTGCCGGTGGAACATCGCAATCTCTATGAAGCTGTGATGGCAAGTTTGGCGCGCCATTTGCCAAAAAATGCGGTCATTACGAACGATGCCGGGAATTTCGCCGGTTGGCTCCATGCTTTTTTCCCGTTTGGGGATGGGCACACGTACATCGGCCCGACGTCAGGAGCGATGGGATATGGCATGCCGGCCGCCATTGGCGCGAAACTGGCCTTTCCCGACCGGACCGTCGTTTCTTTATCCGGGGATGGCGGCTTTATGATGACGGTGCAGGAGTTGGAAACGGCCGCTCGATACGATATTCCGATCATCAGCATTGTGTTTAACAATCATATGTACGGCACCATCCGCATGCATCAAGAATTGCAGTTTCCGGGGCGGGTCATCGGCACCGATTTAGGCCGCGTGTCGTTTGCCCGTTTGGCAGAATGCCTAAACGGCCGCGGGTTCCAAGTACAGACGGAACAACAGTTCACGGAAGCGCTTCTGTTGGCGCTTGAGGCCAAGAAGCCGACGGTGATTGAAGTATTGGCCGATCCGGACCACATTTCGGTGGCCGCCACGATCCAGGACTTGCGGGCCAAGAGGAAGTCCTGACGATCATCGCTCGGCGTTCAATGTATAAATTATCTCAATAAATCATCTGGAAAAATGGGGGGAGTATACAGTGAAAATCCAAAACTATATCAATGGAGAATGGAAGGAGCCAAGCACCGGGCAATTTGCGCCGGTGATTAATCCGGCGACGGGGGAAACGATTGCCGAGGTGGCGATGTCCGGGCCAAACGATATTGATGAGGCCGTTCAGGCAGCCAAAGAAGCGCAAAGACAGTGGGCGCTCGTGCCGGCGCCGAAACGCGCGGAAGTTTTATATCGAGTCGGCATGCTGCTAAAGGAGCGGAAAGAACAATTGGCACGGCTGTTGACGATGGAAATGGGCAAGGTGATCGAGGAAGCGCGCGGCGAAGTGCAGGAAGGCATTGATATGGCGTTTTATATGGCGGGGGAAGGGCGGCGGCTGTTCGGCGATACGACGCCGTCTGAGCTGAAAGACAAGTTTGCGATGAGCGTCCGCGTGCCGGTGGGGGTTGTCGGCATCATCACTCCTTGGAACTTTCCGATTGCCATCGCAACGTGGAAGTCGTTCCCCGCGATTGTGGCCGGCAATGCGGTCGTATGGAAGCCCGCGCCCGAGACACCGATCATGGCGCAGGAATTAGCTCGCATTTTTGAAGAAGCGGGCTTGCCTCCGGGAGTGTTTCATGTGGTCCACGGTGACGGACCGACAGTCGGCAATGCGCTCGTCGAGCATCCGGATGTCAAGGTCATCTCATTTACCGGATCGAATGAAGTCGGGCGGATGATTGCGGAAAAATGCGGACGACTGTTGAAAAAAGTGTCGCTCGAAATGGGTGGGAAAAACGCGGTGATCGTCATGGATGATGCCGATTTGACATTGGCGGTTGACGGCATCATCTGGAGTGCGTTCGGCACATCAGGCCAGCGGTGCACGGCGTGCAGCCGGGTCATCGTCCATGAGCGGGTGAAACAGGAGCTTGAGCGGCGTCTGCTGGAAGCCGTGAAAACATTGAAAATCGGCAACGGGTTGGATGAAACGGTCAAAGTCGGACCCGTCATCCATGAAGAGGCGCTGCAAAAGATCGACCGCTACGTGCGCATTGGTGTAGAAGAAGGGGCGAAATTGCTGATTGGCGGTCATCGACTGCGCGAGGGCGACTATGCGCGCGGCTTTTACTACGCGCCGACGATTTTCACCGATGTCACGCCGAATATGCGCATCGCCCGCGAAGAAATTTTCGGCCCGGTTGTATCGATCATGTCCGTCCGCAGTTTGGACGAAGCGATCGCCGTCAACAACAGTGTCGATTACGGGCTGTCAAGCGCCATTTTCACCCGCGATGTCAACCGCGTCTTCCGAGCAATGCGCGATTTGGACACCGGCATCGTGTATGTCAACGCCGGCACGACAGGGGCGGAAATTCATTTGCCGTTTGGCGGCACGAAAGGGACGGGCAACGGCCACCGCGACTCCGGCGTCGCGGCGCTTGACGTCTTCACCGAATGGCGGAGCATTTATGTCGATTTCAGCGGCAAGCTGCAACGGGCGCAAATCGATACCGATGATTGAACCGGGCTGTCGCTTGCAACATGGTCGGCAAAAGAGAAGCGAAGATCAACGTGGAACCTATATCGTGAATCGAAGCGGCGGCCGCGGCAACGATGTGAAAACAGCGGCTGTCATGTAAGCGTATGGCAAACAATCGGTGACAGAGGGGGAGAGAACGATGAAAGTGCTCGTGCTTGGAGCGGGGCTGATGGGAAAAGAAGCGGCGCGCGATTTAGTACAAAGCCAAGATGTTGAGGCGGTGACGCTGGCGGATGTCGATTTGGCTAAAGTGGAGCAGACGGTGCGGCAGCTTCATTCCGAAAAGCTTGCCGCTGTGCGGGTGGATGCCGGCGATCCGCAACAACTGGCAGCGGCCATGCAAGGGCATGATGTCGTCGTCAATGCCTTGTTTTACCGCTTCAATGAAACGGTGGCGAAAACAGCGATCGAAACGGGTGTCCATTCGGTTGATTTAGGCGGCCATATCGGCCATATTACCGATCGGGTGCTTGAGCTGCATGAACAAGCCCAAGCCGCTGGGGTGACCATCATCCCCGACCTTGGCGTCGCGCCGGGGATGATCAACATTTTATCCGGCTATGGGGCGAGTCAACTCGATGAGGTGGAATCCATCTTGCTGTATGTTGGCGGCATCCCCGTCCGCCCTGAGCCGCCGCTGGAGTACAACCATGTGTTTTCGCTCGAGGGGCTGCTTGACCATTACACCGATCCGTCTCTCATTATCCGCGACGGCCAAAAGCAGGAAGTGCCGTCGCTTTCGGAAGTCGAGCCGATTTATTTCGACCGGTTCGGGCCGCTTGAAGCGTTTCACACCTCAGGCGGGACGTCGACGCTCTCGCGCTCGTTTCCGAACTTGAAGCGGCTCGAGTACAAAACGATCCGCTACCGCGGCCATGCAGAAAAATTTAAGCTGCTCGTCGATTTGAACTTGACGCGCCACGATGTGGAAGTGGAGGTCAATGGATGCAAAGTCAAACCGCGCGATGTGCTGCTTTCCGTCCTGAAGCCGCTGCTTGATTTGAAAGGGAAAGATGATGTGGTGTTGCTTCGGGTCATCGTCGGCGGCCGAAAAGGCGGGAAGGAAACGGTATTGGAATACGAGACCGTCACGTTTAATGACCGCGAAAACAAGGTAACGGCGATGGCGCGCACGACGGCCTACACCATTTCCGCTGTCGCCCAGCTCATCGGCCGCGGGGTGATCACAAAGCGCGGCGTCTATCCGCCGGAGCAAGCCGTGCCAGGAGAGGTGTATATTGAGGAAATGAAAAGGCGCGGGGTCGTGATTAGCGAGAAACAAACGATTCGCCCTTGCTAAAAGGAGAGGGAGCGAATGAACAGGCAGCCGATGGGAAGCCGCGCGAAGCCCGAACAGGCTGCCGATAAAGAAGGGGCTGACCCAAAAGTCCGCCAAAAAGCGGACTTTTGGAGTCAGCCCTCTCTGGTTTTTGTATATTTTACCAAACGGAACAAAATTCCGACTCTGTTCTCCCCCTCATTTACGCCACCAAGGACAA
>NZ_SDLD01000066.1:0-10392 GCF_013096875.1 Geobacillus sp. DSP4a
CAATGGCGCATTAAACATCTTAAAGAAAAGTAAAGCTGTAGACCTGAGTGTCTTATGCTCTAGCGGCGAAGTGGACACGCCTCAAAGAATAAGGATTGCTTGAAGCAGTCAAACTTCTTTGGAAGCCCCCACTTCAAATTTTCGCTAGAAAATTAAGTGGGGGTAGTTCACAGTGGAACATCATTTTGACAAATCTTGATTAAATGAGGGACGCATGTGAAACGTTGGATCATCATTGCGCTTTTGTCGGCGATCTGTTTATGGCTGCTGCCGTACAGCGTGCCGCTCCTGCTGGCGCTTGCCACCGCCCTCTTGTTGGAGCCGCCTATCCGCCGCCTGCAAGACCAGTATCGGCTGAAGCGCGCGCACGCCGTAACGGCGATTTTTTCACTATTTTTGGTAATCCTTGGGTTTTCGCTTTATTTTTTAGTTGTCATTTTGGTTCAGCAAGTGATGGCGCTCTCGCAAAACCTTCCGTACGTGCTGAGCGAGGCGACAAAAGTGTTCAACCGCCTCATCGAAACGTGGCGGTCGTATTCAAGTTCGATCCCCCAGGAAATCATTGATTCGCTCGAGCGCGGCGTGCGCACGGTGCAACAGATGCTGCTGTCGTTTGCGACGAATTTGACGCAGTCGCTCGTTCATTATATCACCGCCATCCCGGCGTTTTTCATTCACTTTTTAGTCTATTTGGTCGCATTGTTTCTCATTTCGCTCGACTTGCCGCGAATGAAACAGTCGATCAGCCGCTATTTGTCAGAGCGCACCCGCCAGCGGCTCGGGATGGTCATCGCCCAGCTGAGCAAGGCGGGGATCGGCTTTATTAAAGCGCAATTTTTGCTCAGCCTGGTGACGTTTTTTCTCGCGCTGGCCGGGTTGCTCGTGCTCGGCATTGATTACGCTGCCTTGATGGCGCTCGTCATCGTCATCGTCGACATTTTGCCGATTTTGGGGACCGGCTCAGTGCTTGTTCCGTGGGGCATCATCAGCATGGCGAACGGCGACAATACGCTTGGCGTCGGGCTGATTGTGCTGTTTATCGTCATCACTGTCGTGCGGCGGATCATCGAGCCGAAAGTGTTTTCCACCAATTTGGGCATTTCCCCGCTTGCGGCGCTCGTCAGTGTCTACCTCGGCTTCCAGCTGCTTGGCTTTATCGGGCTGTTTGTCGGGCCGGTCGTTGTCATTTTGATCGAGGCGCTTGCCAAGGCCGGGGTAATTAAGTGGACGATCAAGCTGTGAACAGGTTGCCCGCCGTCGGCCTTTTCCTTTTTTATGAATTGGAATATTGAAACGGAACAGGGCATGAAACGGGTGGAGAGCCCGGAGAAAAGCAAAAGACCGCCGGACAGCAAGGCGGTCTTTTACTGTGCAGGCGCCGGTGAACGGCTTCCGTCGATGCGGGGCAAAATTAAAATCTCGACGCGCCGGTTTTTCATCCGGCCGGCGGCGGTCGTGTTCGTGGCGATCGGCTTGTATTCGCCATATCCTTTGGCGCTGAAGTAGCGAGGGTCGAGTTGCTTGTTCTCAAGCAGAACTTTCATGAAATTGACGGCGCGCATGACGCTCAGCTCCCAATTGGAAGCAAATTTCTCATTATGAATCGGCACGTTGTCCGTATGGCCGCTGATCATGATATTGCGCGGCGGGTTCATGACGAGCAAAGCGGAGATCTCCGCCGCAAGACGCCGGTCTTTCATGCGTACTTCAGCGCTGCCGGAGTCGAATAAAATGTCATCCAAAATGGTGATGGCAAGCCCTTCATCCGTCAACGATGTCTGCAATTTCCCTGTCAAGTGTTTTTGATGAATATAGCTGTCAATTTTCACTTGGATTTGTTTCAGCTCTTCTTTTTCTCCTTCGTTTATAGACGAAGAAGGAGTCTGAGACTGTTGCTGCTGATTTTGCTGCCGCCCTTTTTCGTCTTCCGCAGGCGGTGTGATCGGTTCAATGGGGCTTTGAAAATCAAACACCCCTGTCCCACCGGCAAAGGCGGTGCTGAAGGCGCGGGCGATTTCTTGAAACTTTTTTTGGTCGATCTGGCTGCTGGCAAACAGAACGATAAACAAGGCGAGAAGCAGCGTAAGCAAATCGGCGTACGGAATCAGCCAAGATTCGTTTATGTGGTCATCGTGTGAGTGCTTTTTTTTCTTAGCCATTGACCGTTTCCCCTTGCGCTTGCGCCAGCGCCTGATGGCGTTCGCTTTCCGGCAAATAGGACGCAAGTTTTTGTTCGATCATGCGCGGGGCTTGTCCTTCCAAAATGGAGAGCACCCCTTCGATCATGATGTAGCGCACTTTTGCTTCTTCTTTTGATTTCCGCCGCAGTTTGTTGGCAAACGGATGCCAAAGCACATAGCCGGTAAAAATCCCAAGCATGGTCGCAACGAACGCAGCGCTGATCGCTTTGCCGAGCTCAGCGATATTTTCCATGTTCCCGAGCGCAGCGATTAAGCCGATGACAGCGCCCAACACCCCAAGCGTCGGCGCATACGTGCCGGCCTGTGTAAAAATGGCGGCGTTCGCCTCGTGCCGCTCTTCCATGGCGGCAATTTCTTCCGTCATCACATCGCGGATGAACTCTTGCGTCTGCCCGTCGATCGCCATGCTGAGCCCGTTGCGCAAAAACGGATCCTCGATGTCATCCAGCTTCGCTTCGAGCGCCAGCAGCCCTTCGCGGCGGGCGATATTCGCCCAATCGACGAACAGCGGAATCAGTTGTTCGACCGTCGGCGTCGTTGATTCCGTGAAAATGACTTTGAAAAGCTTTGGCACTTTTTTAATTTCGTGCGTCGGAAAGGCGATGACGACCGCTGCCGCCGTCCCGACGAGAATGATGAGGATGGCGGCCGGATTGATCAATACAGCAGGCGAAACGCCCTTAAAGTACATGCCCAGCCCGACGGCAATGACACCAAGGATGATGCCGATGACCGATGTTTTGTCCAAATGAATCCCCCCGCTTTTTCCATACGAACGATCTACGCCATTGGGCGTTTTTATGAAGAAACCATATTTATCATATACTGAATATAGGAGGTTGAAAAGGGAAAAAGGTGTGACATGAGACGCAAAAAGCCGCCCGCTCCATTAGGATGACGGAAAGGGCAGCTCCGATGATCATCATATTTTTTTCAGTTTAAACGTGCCGACCATTAAAAACGATAAAATGAGCGCCAAAAACATAAACGATTGCGGCGGAAAGTACGGAATGGCCAAATAGCCCAACGTCATCAACACTCCGGCAGCCGTGATCGGCAGCCCCGCAAAGTAGCCGTTGTTTTCTGTGATGTTGAAGCGAGCGAGGCGGAAGGCGCCGCAGGCGATATACAAGATGGTGAACACTGCCCCCGGCGCGCCGAATTCGTAAAACAGCGCTTCGTACATTAACAAGGCGGGCGCGACGCCGAAGGAGACGATGTCGCTCATCGAATCGAGCTGCTTGCCAAGTTCGGATTCAATGTTCATCTTGCGTGCCACAGCGCCGTCAAAGCGGTCGACAAATGCCGCCAAAAAAACAAGCAGCACGCTCATATGAAGCTGCCCTTTCAGCGTAGCCAGGACGGAAAAGCCGCCAAGCGACAGGTTTGTCATCGTCAAAATGTTTGCCACGTTTGCTTTCAGTTTTTTTAACGTATAATCTAAATAGTCCGATAAGAACAAGTTTCCCCACTCCTTTTCCAACAGAAAACGCCAAAAGAAAATTCTACTACCATTATACTCATTTTGGCGGTAATATGGAAGGTAGTAACGACTGGACGTTTCATAAATTGGAGGGAACGTGCTTGCGAAAATGGCTGTACCGTTTGTTGATTGAGCTGACCAACCACTCGCTTTCTTCGAAGCTGCTCGCTTCGTTCGCCAAGTCGCGCTTTAGCGCCTGGTTGATACCATCGTATGCGAAGATTTACCATATTAATCAAGAAGAAATGGAAAAAAGCTTAAAAAATTATAAAACGCTGCAGCAACTGTTCGTCCGCCGGCTCAAAGCCGGCGCGAGGCCCGTTGATGACGACGAGTGCACCGTCGTCAGCCCGGTTGATGCAGTGATTGAAGAAATGGGCATCATCCGGGAAAACAGTGAAATCATCGTCAAGGGAAAACCGTATTCGATTGCTGAAATGCTCGGCAGCGCCGAGGCGGCGCAGCCGTATGTGAACGGGTTCTTTTTTATTCTGTATTTAAGCCCGAGCCATTATCACCGCATCCACAGCCCAATATCTGGGATGATCGAGAGGCAGTGGACGCTCGGACGCAAATCGTATCCGGTCAACCGTCTCGGCTTGAAATACGGAAAGCGGCCGCTTGAAAAAAATTATCGCCTTATCACGGAGGTAAAGGCAGGCGGCAAGCGGATGGCGATCGTCAAAATCGGCGCCATGTTCGTCAACAGCATCGAGTTGACCCATACGGGAGAGCAGCTCGTGAAAGGGGAGGAGATGGCGTATTTTTCGTTCGGTTCAACGGTCGTCTTGCTGTTTGAACGCGGAAGTTTCGCCCCTGACCCGCGCATTGCTGCGCCCATGCCGATCAAAGTCGGCGAACGGCTCGGCTATTGGCGCTAGGCGCCGGGATGAAGGCGGCAAACAAAAAAGCCCGAAGGCCTCCGTTTCACGACGACAGCTTGATTTTATGGGTCAATGAGCGGCGCTGGATTTCCTGTTCGATCAATTCGATGAATTCCGGGCTTAAGTTGAGTTCTTTCGCCTTGAAGTACGACTCGATCAACAGTTCATCCGATAAATGTTTCATCGGCGAAGCCCTCCTTTTGAATGGAATGAAATGATGGGTTTATACATATAATGGTAGGTTACTTTCAATGTACCACGATTTGCAAAATAGAACAACCGTTCTGTTATCCACAGGGGATGGTGGATAATGTGTGGAAAACTTGTTTATAAAATAGTGTAGGCATGACCATCACTTTGTGAATGTTGTGGATAACAGTTATCCACAAACCGGGAGGGCGCGGAATTTGTCGAAAACTTTCTGTTCTGCATGTCTGCAGCCGGGCGGCTGCCAAACTTTGTTTTGAAATGAACGGCCAAATTCGCTATCATGGGAAAAGCAAAGACAAAGGCAGGTGAGCGATATGCTTCATTATTTTTTGCCAAGCCAATTTGTGAAGCGCGTCATTGACATTCAGCCGGACGAGCTGAAGAAAAAAGGGGTAAAAGGAATTATCACCGATCTGGACAATACGCTCGTTGAATGGGACCGGCCCAGCGCCACGCCGGAGCTGGCCGCCTGGTTTGAGGCGGTCAAGCGGGCGGGCATTAAGGTTGTGATCGTATCGAATAATAATAAACGACGCGTGCAGTCGTTTGCCGAACCGCTTGGCATTCCGTTCATTTTCGAGGCGCGCAAACCGCTGACGCGCGCATTTTTGCAGGCACTGGCCATGATGGGGCTGAGCAAAGAGGAAGTCGTTGTCATCGGCGATCAGCTGCTGACTGATGTGCTTGGCGGCAACCGCCTTGGATTGAATACGATTTTAGTCGTCCCGGTCGCCCAGACGGACGGGTTATGGACGCGCGTTAACCGGAAAATGGAGCGGAAAATTTTAAACGCTATGCGGAAAAAAGGGATGATTTATTGGGAGGAATGATCGTGGAGCCACAACTGCGTTGCATCGGCTGCGGGGCGGCCATCCAGTTTGAAGACCCGAAAAAGGCGGGGTATGCGCCAAAAAGCGTGCTCGAAAAAGACGCGGAAGAGGTGATTTGCCAGCGCTGCTTCCGCCTAAAACATTACAACGAGGTGCAAGATGTGCCGCTTGACGACGACGATTTTTTGAGCATGTTGCACCGCATCGGGGAATCGAAGGCGCTTGTCGTCAACATCGTCGATATTTTTGACTTTAACGGGAGCTTTATTCCAGGATTGCCACGGTTTGCGGCTGACAACCCGATTTTGCTTGTCGGCAACAAAGTTGATTTGCTGCCGAGATCGGTAAAATATCCAAAGCTGTTGCAATGGATGCGCCGCATGGCGGAAGAGCTCGGGCTGCGTCCGGTAGACGTCTGTCTGGTGAGCGCGGCAAAAGGAATCGGCATGGCAAAGGTGATGGAAGCGATCGACCGTTGCCGCGACGGCGGCGATGTGTATGTCGTCGGCTGCACGAATGTCGGCAAGTCGACGTTCATTAACCGGATCATCCAAGAGGCGACAGGCAAGGGGAATATCATTACCACTTCGTATTTCCCAGGAACGACGCTCGATCTGATCGAAATCCCGCTCGAGGGCGGGGCGAAGCTCTATGATACGCCGGGGATCATCAATCATCACCAAATGGCGCACTTTGTTGATGCGCGCGACTTGAAGATCATTACGCCGAAGCGGGAAATCCATCCGCGCGTTTATCAGCTCAACGAAGGGCAGACGCTCTTTTTCGGCGGCTTGGCCCGCCTCGATTACATCAAAGGCGGGCGCCGCTCGTTCGTCTGCTACATGGCCAATGAGTTGACGGTTCATCGGACAAAGTTGGAAAAAGCTGAATCCCTTTATGCCAATCAGCTTGGCGATTTGCTGTCGCCGCCAAACAAACGCTATGCCGCTGAATTTCCGCCGCTTGTGCCGCGGTCGCTGTCTGTGAAGGAGCAGAAGACGGATATCGTCTTTTCCGGACTTGGTTGGGTGACGTGCAACGACCCGGGAGCCCAACTTGTAGTCCACGCTCCAAAAGGGGTGGATGTATTTATTCGTCAATCGTTGATTTAACGTGATGGGAGGGGAGAATATGGAGAACGTATATGGGCTGCTCGGGTTTCCCGTTGAACATTCGCTGTCGCCGCTTATGCATAACGACGCGTTTGTCCGCCTCGGAATCCCGGCGCGCTATCACCTATTTTCTGTTCACCCGAAGCAAGTCAGTGAGGCCATCGCCGGCGTGCGGGCGCTCGGCATTGCCGGGGTGAACGTCACCATTCCGCATAAGATGGCGGTTATTCCATTTTTGGATGACATCGACGACCATGCGCGCCGCATCGGGGCGGTAAATACAATCGTCAATGACAACGGCCGGCTCGTCGGCTATAATACGGACGGACCTGGCTACGTCAAGGCGCTCGAGGAGGAAATGGACGTCAGTCTCGACGGCAAGCGGATTTTGCTGATCGGCGCCGGCGGCGGCGCACGCGGCATTTACTTTTCATTGCTGTCGACGGCAGCCAAGCGCATCGATATGACCAACCGGACGGTGGAAAAGGCGGAGCAGCTCGTGCGCGAAGGGGGGGATGGCCGCTCGGCGTATTTTTCACTCGCCGAGGCGGAAGCGCGGCTTGACGAATACGATATTATGATCAATACCACTTCTGTCGGCATGCATCCGCGTGTCGAGGCGCAGCCGCTTTCCCTTGAACGGCTGCAGCCGGGGACGATCGTATCGGATATCATTTACAACCCGCTTGAAACGAAGTGGCTGAAGGAAGCGAAAGCACGCGGCGCTCGTGTGCAAAACGGCGTCGGCATGCTCGTGTACCAGGGAGCGCTAGCGTTTGAAAAATGGACCGGCCAATGGCCGGATGTCAACCGGATGAAACAGCTTGTCATCGAAGCGTTAAGGAGGTAACATATGCTGACGGGAAAACAAAAACGGTTTTTGCGGGCGCAAGCTCATCATATCAAGCCGATTTTCCAAGTCGGCAAAGGCGGCGTCACCGAAGAGATGACGAAACAAATTGCCGCAGCGCTGGAGGCGCGCGAACTGTTGAAAGTGAGCGTGTTGCAAAACTGCGAAGAAGACCGCTACACCGTCGCTGAGCAGCTGGCAGCCGGGACGGGGGCCGAACTTGTGCAAGTGATCGGCAATACGATCGTCTTATACAAAGAGTCGAAAGAACACAAACAAATCGTTTTGCCTGACTGACAAGCGGCGCGGCCAAGATGAAACGGCGGGGGGAAGGAAGATGGGAAAAATCGGGATTCTCGGCGGAACGTTCGATCCGCCCCATTACGGCCATTTGATTATGGCGAATGAAGTGCTTGACGCCCTTCGGTTGTCACAAATTTGGTTTCTGCCCAACCGCATTCCTCCCCATAAGCAGCACGAACAAGTGACGAAAAGCGAGGATCGGCTCCGCATGCTCGAGTTGGCGGTGGCCGGTCATCCATGCTTTCATGTTGAGACGATCGAGCTTGAACGGGAGGGGCCTTCCTATACGTACGATACGGTCCGGCAGCTCGTCGCCATGCATCCGGATGATGAGTTTTATTTCATTATCGGGGCGGATATGGTCGAATATTTGCCGAACTGGCACCGCATTGACGAGCTGATTAAGCTTGTGACGTTTGTCGGGGTGAAGCGCCCCGGTTATTCCATGGAAACGCCATACCCGGTCGTCGAGGTGGAGGTGCCGCAGTTTGCCGTCTCTTCGTCGCTTATCCGCCAGCGGGTGCAAAACGGGCAGACGATCCGCTACCTCGTGCCGGAAGGTGTGAGACTTTATATTGAGGAGAAGGGATTATATGGAGCGAGAACAGGCGTTGCTGATTGTGAAACAACAGTTGACGGAGCAGCGCTACGAGCATACGCTTGGCGTTGTCGAAACGGCCGTTAAGCTAGCCAACCAGTATGGCGCCGACGTCAAAAAAGCGGAATTGGCCGCCATTTTCCATGACTATGCGAAATTCCGCCCGGTTGAAGAAATGAAACAAATCATTTTGGCGCACAATATGCCCAACGACTTGCTTGCGTACAACAGTGAATTGTGGCATGCGCCCGTCGGCGCCTATTTGGTGCAGACGGAAGTCGGCATTGACGATCCAGACGTGCTGGATGCCATTCGCTACCATACATCGGGAAGAGCTAGGATGACGCTGCTTGAAAAAATTATTTATTTGGCTGACTATATCGAACCGGGGAGGAAGTTTCCCGGCGTTGAGGAAGTAAGGCGCCTCGCCGAGGAAGATCTCGATCGCGCGCTGTTGCAGGCGGTGAAAAATACGATTGCGTTTTTGCTTGAGAAGCGCCAGCTCATTTATCCAGATACGATTCATGCGTACAATTCACTCGTGAGTGAAGTGAAGGGGGAAGCAAAACAGTGACGGAACAAGAGGCGTTGCAGCTTATCGTCCGCGCGGCGGATGATAAAAAGGCGGAAAACATTGTCGTGCTCAATATGAAAGGCATTTCGCCCGTTGCCGATTATTTTGTCATTTGCCATGGCAATTCGGACAAACAAGTGCAGGCCATCGCCCGCGAAATTCAAGACCAAGCGGAAGAGCGCGGCTTAGCGGTGAAGCGGGTTGAAGGATTCCAGGAGGCGAAATGGGTGCTTGTGGACCTCGGCGACATCGTCGCCCACGTATTTGCGAAAGACGAGCGCGACTATTACAATCTCGAACGGCTTTGGGGGGACGCCCCGATGGAAGACGTCGCGGCTGTGCTGCAGCCATGACCTATGCTCGTTTCGCCGATTGGTACGATGCGCTCATGGCCGAGGCGCCGTATGATGCGTGGCAATCATTTGTCGAGCGGGTTTTCGCCCGATACGCCAAACGGCCGGGACGGCGGGTTGTCGACATCGGCTGCGGGACGGGCGAACTTGCCATCCGCCTCGCCAAGGCCGGATGGCAAGTATCCGGCGTGGATCTATCCGAACATATGCTCGCCGTCGCCCAGGCGAAAGCGGAGGCAGCCGGTGTCAACGTGCCGTTTTTCGAGCAAAACATGGCGGAGCTCGACGGGTTTTCTGATCTCGATGGCGCCTTCCTGTTTTGCGATGCTCTCAACTATTTAACGGATGAAGAGGATGTGAAGCGGACGTTCGCCGCCGTCTCCCGCGCGCTCGGTCCTGAAGGGCTGCTGCTGTTTGACGTCCACTCGGTTTACAAAATGGACGTCTTGTTCCGCAATGCCGTCTTCGCCGATCAAGGCGACGATCTCAGCTACATTTGGACGTGCCATCCGCTTGACTGGCCGCACAGCGTCGGGCACGAACTGACGTTTTTCGCCCGCCGCGGCGATCTTTACGAGCGCTATGACGAATGGCACGAACAGCGCACGTTCGAGCGCGCTGTCTATGAGCGATGGCTCGATTCCGCCGGCTTTGAGGTGCTTGAAGTGACCGCCGATTTCACCGATGCGCCTCCGACCGAGACGGCGGAACGGTGGTTTTTTGTGGCGCGGAGGCGGTGAGGGGCGTGTGGTGAGGGACCTTAGCAGCCAAAAAAGATGCTGTTGCAAGAGGTTGATGGAACATCACTGAAAGTGGGGAAAGAAAAAAGAGCCGGAGGGGCTCTTTTTTTATGCGCATGTGGAAAAGGGTAGCGTCAAAAGTTCTATGAAAACTCCACACAGATCATCCCATTGAGCATCGTGGGGCATGCGGAGGGCCGGATTCGCCCTTGACCAACACCCGCCAAAGGTGCGGAAGAGTCGTCAAGGGCGAC
>NZ_SDLD01000067.1:0-9790 GCF_013096875.1 Geobacillus sp. DSP4a
TGCCTGTGGCTCCCAACGGGACGGGTGCCAGGTGTTGCCTGCAGATAGGCTGCCAACCAGCCTATCATGCATCCACCTCCGAAGGGGAAACAGGAAACCCCCACTTCGATAAGTGGGGGAGGTTCATCGGTCATTTTCCCGTGTTTTCGTTCTCTGTCTCCAGCGCAGCGCGCAAAAAGGAAGGCAACGCGAAGCATTGGCGGAATACGGCGTCATTGACGTATTTTGTATCTTCGGGAATCGCTGTTTGCTTCGGCAGCTCAAGCGGCCGTTTCGAGCCAATTGTAAAGCTCCACAATCCGCCCGGGTACGTCGGCACAACCGCCGTGTACACGAGCACATGCGGGAACAATTCGCGAATGTTGCGGTATGTCCGCTTCAAAATATCGAGATGGAAAATGGGCGACTGGCTTTGGCACACCATGAGCCCGTCCTCTTTTAATGCCCGGTGCACGTTGGCATAAAACTCCGGTGAAAACAGCGCCTCAGCCGGGCCGACCGGGTCGGAGGAGTCGATCATGATGACGTCGTACTCGCGTTCCTTTCCGCGCACAAAGGCGACACCGTCGCCATAAATGAAGTGGACGCGCGGGTCGGACAAATTGCCGGAGACGGCCGGCAAATGTTCTTTGCACGCCCGGACGACCTTCTCATCAATTTCCACCATCTCGATCGCCTCGAGGCGGGCATACTTAGCCGTTTCTCTGGCTGCCCCGCAGTCTCCCCCTCCGATGATCAGCGCCCGTTTGGCTTCCGGATGAAACTGAAGCGGCACGTGCGAAATCATCTCATTATAAATATGGCCGTCAATCGAGGTCGTTTGCACGACGCCGTCCAGTACGAGCATGCGGCCAAAATCATACGAATCCAAAATCATGACATGCTGATACTCGGATGGCTCGGCAAAGATCACCTCTTTGATCCGGTAGCTAATTTTCAAATTGTCGCGGTCATCTTCGGTGAGCCAAAGCTCTCCGTTGCCCATATGCAAGTAAGGGGGTAAAGCGCTTCCTTCGTGTTTCATTGTGACCTCCTTTAGTCATGCAGATGTTTTCACACCTTTCTAATCTTAATATATTCTTCATCTTGTGGCAAACAAAGGGGTTTGCCGGCCGGTGCCGGACGTGTTCATCCCGCCGCCCATGTTCGACGACTGGTTGCGTTTTTCCGGCCGCTCCTCGTCTTGGCCGCCGCAGCCGGCACAAAGGCTGACCGCTAACGCGCAAATGGCGGCAAGCGGCATCATCCATCGTTTTCGCATCTTTTCCTCCTCCTTTCGTTTCCATCATAAACTGAGACGGCGGGCGACGACCACGACATCGTATGATTCCATCGTTCCGTCTCCCTTCATGCGGCGATGCTTGCTTATAGTGTGCCTGTTCGGCAAAAAATAACACTCCCCGGCACCCGGCCGGAGAGTGTCTATCGATCGCGCCGCTCCCCAAGCAAAGCACGAAGCGACGTACGGTTTTCAAGCAAATCAGCGAGCGTATACGCATCGAGCACACGCAAAAACGCTTCTAACGCCTCGCGAAGCGCAAAACGGAGCCGGCATGAAGGCGTCAGCACGCATTCATTACCGTGAGCGGCGAAGCACTCCACAAGCGACAAATTGTCTTCCGTCTCGCGAACGACCGCACCGATGACAATCTCCTCCGGCCGTTTCGCCAGGCGAATCCCGCCGTTGCGTCCGCGGATCGTTTCGATGTAGCCAAGCTTGCCGAGCTCATGGACGATTTTGCTTAAATGATGATCAGAGAGGGAAAACGCAGTGGAAATTTCTTTGATATTTGTTTTTTCGCCTTCATCGAGCGTTCCTAAAAACAGCAGCACACGCAACGCATATTCTGTATAGTTCGTCAGCTGCATGGTCATCCACAACCTTTAGACAAGATGGTTGCTTCCATTGTATCACACCTGTCTGTGCGAGGGAATTGTGAACAATTTATTAAAGATGTATTTGAAACGTTGCTTTTTCACTATGCGTATGATTGAATAAAACATGTATTTAAAATACATGTTTTATGCGAGGAGATGAAACATGGCTACGACAACGGCTTTGCACCCAAAAACGATTGAGATCGTCAAATCGACCGTACCGGTGTTGGAGCAGCACGGCGAACAGATTACCAAACGGTTTTACCAATTGATGTTTTCGAACCATCCAGAATTGTTGAATATTTTCAACCATGCCAACCAAAAACAAGGGCGGCAGCAACGCGCCTTGGCGGCAGCCGTGTACGCGGCAGCGCGCTATATCGATCAATTGGACGCCATTTTGCCGGTCGTGCGGCAAATCGGCCATAAACACCGGAGTTTAGGCATTAAACCGGAACAATACCCGATTGTCGGAAGGCACTTGCTGCTAGCGATCAAAGACGTGCTCGGCGACGCTGCCACTGATGACGTGATAACGGCTTGGGCGGCAGCGTATGAAGCCATTGCCGCTGTTTTCATTCAAGTCGAGAAGGAGCTCTACGATGAAGCTGCGGCCAAGCACGGCGGCTGGCGTGACTTTCGCCGATTTGTCGTCGTGAAAAAGGTGAAAGAAAGCGGCGTCATTACTTCGTTTTATTTGGAGCCGGAAGACGGCAAGGCCATCAGTGATTATTTGCCGGGTCAATACGTGAGCGTCAAACTGTCGATTCCGGGCGAGACGTATACGCATATTCGCCAATACAGCTTATCGGATGCACCTGGAAAAGGGTATTACCGCATCAGTGTCAAACGGGAAGCAGCTACAGCGGAAAAACCGGCCGGCATCGTGTCGAACTATTTGCATGACCACATTCACGAAGGCGATGTCGTCGAGTTAAGCGCTCCAGCCGGCGACTTTACGCTTGATCTCACCAAAGAAACGCCGGTCGTCTTTATCAGCGGCGGCGTCGGCATCACTCCGCTTTTAAGCATGGCGAATACATTGGCCATCCGTCAGCCGAATCGTCCGGTGACGTTTCTTCAAGCTGCCCTAAACGGCCGCGTGCAAGCCTTTGACGAAGAGTTGCGGGCATTGGCCAAACGCCCGTCGTTTGCCTACCATCTCTGTTACGAATCGCCGTCTGAAGACGACCGCCGTCATCCGCATTTCGGCAAAGAAGGACGGATCGACCTTGCTTGGATGAAAACGGTCATTCCGACTCGCGACGCTGACTTTTATTTCTGCGGCCCGGTGCCATTTATGAAAACGGTCTACCGCGCCTTAGCAGAGTGGGGCGTGCCAGAAGAACGCATCCATTACGAATTTTTCGGCCCGGCCGGCGATTTGACGAAAGACTGATCACGGGCAGATCAAAGGGTGTCTCCTACATAACGAGACACCCTTTGATCTGCCATTTTACTCGAGGGGAGATGTTCTTTTGAATATCGCCCCTTCCGCCGCAGGGGCAAAGGCGGCTTTTCTTGCAAAAAAGATGGACCGTGCAGTTGGCAAGCGGATGATTTTTTTGTATGATGAAAACCAAACGACGGAAAGAAAAGGGAGAGAACAACATGACGACATTTCGCCAACATCGCTGGCAATCATTTTTGCAAGGCTATGAAGATCGCGCCCGCCTGCTCATTTCCTGTCCGGATCGTCCAGGTATTGTCGCCGCGGTCACGTCCTTCTTGTATGAGCAAGGCGCCAATATCGTCGAATCGAGCCAATACTCGACCGATCCGAAAGGGGGGACGTTCTTCCTCCGTTTGGAGTTTGACTGCCCGAACATCACGGAACGAAAAGACCAGATCGAAGCGGCGTTCGCCCCGATCGCTGCTGAATTTCAGATGCGTTGGCAGCTTCGGCTGCACAACGACATTCGGCGAATCGCGATTTTTGTCTCCAAAGCCGAGCATTGTCTGCTTGAACTTCTTTGGCAATGGCAGGCGGGAGAGCTGATCGCCGACATCGCCCTTGTCATCAGCAACCACCCCGACTTGCGCGAGACGGTCGAGTCGTTTGGCATCCCGTATGTGCATATTCCGGTGACGAAAGAAACGAAAGCGGACGCCGAAGCCGAACAAATCCGTCTGCTTCGTGACTATCAGATCGACACGATCGTGCTTGCCCGCTACATGCAAATTTTGTCGCCGGCGTTTGTCGCTGAATTCCCGGGACGGATCATCAACATCCACCACTCATTTTTGCCCGCCTTTATTGGCGCGCGTCCGTATGAGCGGGCGTATGAGCGCGGCGTCAAATTGATCGGCGCCACATCGCACTACGTCACCGACGATTTGGATGAAGGGCCGATCATCGAGCAAGACGTCGCCCGCGTGGACCACCGCCACCATCCCGACGATTTAAAGCGGATCGGCCGCCTGATCGAAAAAACCGTGCTCGCCCGGGCGCTCAAATGGCATTTGGAAGACCGGGTCATCATCCACGGAAACAAAACGATCGTGTTTTATTGAACCCAAGCGGGAGAGGATTTTTCCTTTCCCGCATGGTATAATGAAGATAAGCAGGATTTGGCCGCCCAAAGAGCGAAATTTCATCCGTAGGGAAGGAGGGAAAAAGCCTATGGGAGAAAAACGGACGCCCAGCGGTTTTCTGTTAAAACAACGTGCGTTTTTAAAACTGTATTTAATCACGTTAACGGAACAAGAACGGTTGTATGGACTGAAGCTGCTTGATGTGCTGCGCCAAGAGTTTAAACCGTTCGGCTACCAGCCGAACCATTCCGAAGTGTACAAAGCGCTCCACGATTTGATTGAAGACGGCATTTTAAAGCAAGTCAAGCAGAAAAAAGAAGGCATGAAGTACCAAGAAGTTGTGTACTACCGCTTCGCGGAAGGGGGGCAGGAAAAGGCGAAATTGTACAAACGCCAACTGAAAGCGGAGCTGGACCGGTGTGCGGCGCTCATTCGCAAGGCGATTGAGGACAACTTCAGTTGAGGGCGCCTCTTTTTTTGTATGAATTTACATAACATTTTTATGGTGAATTCTGTTTGTTTTGCATCCCACCGAACGATTTAGTAGAATGGGAGAAGGACACGGCAACAGAGAGGAAGACGTAGGATGTTGACATGGCCACAGGTTGTCATAAGGGAAATGGAAACACGAAAATCGTTATTCCGCCATGATCCAGATCACGCGCTGATCGGCTCCGGCGGGTATACGGCGGAAGACGAAGCGATCGTGCACGATGCGGCCATCGCCCTGGCGCTTGGAAAAAACGTACTGTTAAAAGGTCCAACCGGATCGGGGAAAACGCGGCTGGCGGAAACGTTGTCCGCCTTGTTCGGGCAGCCGATGCACAGCATCAACTGCTCTGTGGACCTTGATGCCGAGGCGCTACTTGGGTTTAAAACGATCGTGCACCGCGACGGCCAAGCGGTGATCGAATATGTGCCCGGTCCGGTCATCCGGGCGATGGAGAAGGGGCATTTGCTATACATTGATGAAATCAATATGGCCAAACCTGAGACGCTGCCAATCTTAAACAGCGTGCTTGACTATCGGCGCCGCCTCACCAATCCGCTCACTGGCGAGGTCGTCGAGGCGAAGCCGACGTTTGGCGTCATTGCGGCGATCAACGAAGGTTATATCGGCACCGTGCCGCTCAATGAAGCGTTAAAAAACCGCTTCGTCGTCATCGATGTCCCATATGTGCAGGGGGAGACGTTAAAATCGGTCATCATGGCACAAACTACATTAACAGACGATGCGTTGATCAACCGTTTCGTCGCCTTGTCAGCCGACTTGCTGGCGCAGGTGCGAAACGGGCAAGTGGCAGAAGAAGTGGCTTCCGTACGCGCCTTGCTCGATGCGTGCGATCTGGCGGTGCATATCCCGCCGCTGCGCGCCATTGAACGAAGCATCATCGACAAGCTCGACGATGAACGGGAGCGGGCGGCGGTGCGCAATATCGCGGAAACATGGTTTGACGAGTAGGAGGCGGCCATGGAACGGTTTATGATGTTCAACGATCGGCCGATTGATCCGTTTTTGGTGATGCAGCTCGCCGATCTCGCCCGAACGCTCGCCCGCCGTCCTGACATGACGGTCGAGTTCGCCGCCCATTCCGGGATGCATCCGGTTAAGCCAACGGTGTACGTCAGTCAGTTTTGGGATGTGTATCCGCCAAAGGAGAAAGAAACGGCGATGAAAAGCGATGTCGCCTTGCGCGTCATCGGCACGCGGCGGCATACGGACCTAGCGGCGGTCCGCGCATTTCGGCAAGCAGCCGAAGCGCACCCATGGCCGAAACTGGCGAAACAGCTGTTTTCGTTGGCTGAGGATCTTCGTGTTGAGGCCCTCTGCGAGCGGGAACGGCCCGGGGTGAAACGTTGGTTTCGCACGCGCCGCCGCCTTTACCGTCGCTACTTCACCCAGCAATGGCAGGCAAACCAGACCCGCGGCGCCGCCGCCGATCAATTTTTGGCGGCGATGTATTTGCGGCTGACCGCCGACTCGCCGCTTGATGACGTTCCGCTCGCTCCGATGGCGGATGAAACGGTGCAGGCGCGCCTTGACGCGCTGTGGCCGCAATGGTTTGACGCGATGTCCACCGCGGATACGGCCCGCTGGGCGTTAGCCATCGTCGCATTGATGGAAGAGGCGCTTGCCGGTGACATGGTGAACGCTTACACCTCGCTTCCATTTGTCGATGACGGGGACGATGAATCGGAGATGACGGTTCGCGATTTGAAGCGGGTCGATCCGTTGGAAAACCGCGATGCAGCGGAAAATCCGTCAAACGGCAAAGCGCACCAGGAAGTGCTGTCGACGTGGCACCGGGAAACAAGCCGGCCGAATGGGAATTTTCTCCGCTTTGAGTTGGAACGCGGCACCCGCACTGGCATGCTTGGCGACGGGGCGAGGCCGGGGGACGATGGCGACCAGGCGCTCGCCATTGTCCAAGGAACGTCCCGGCCGGCGAAGCGAAACGAATACGGCCTCGAGGCGGCAGCCGCATTCCAGGAACATCGACCAGCCGGAGGCGGTGCTCCATATGGGGAAGCGAACCGCCAGGCAGCCATCATTGTTTTTTCTTCCCCGCCGCCAAGTCGTGACGAACGGGACGAATACCGCAGCAAACAGGCGGCGGCCGCGCCATACCGGAAGCGGCTTGTGCGCGTGATGGAGCAATGGCTCGAACACCAGCGCAGCACGTGGCGCACGAACTTGCCGGCCGGACGGCTGCGCAAACAGCTCATACCGTTTTTCACCGACGAGCGGCCGCGCCTGTTTTACAAAAAAGGCGAGCCAGCGCGGCGGTTCAACGCAGCGTTCGGCCTGCTCGTCGACTGCTCGGCGTCGATGCACGATAAAATGGATGAAACGAAAACGGGGCTCGTTCTCTGCCACAACGTGCTTCAAACGTTGCGTGTGCCGCACCAGATCGTCGGGTTTTGGGAAGATGCCAACGAGGCAACCGCGGCCAGACAGCCGAATTACTTGCAAGTGGCTGTTTCGTTCCGCGAGTCGTTGGACCCATCAAGCGGCCCGGCGATCATGCAGCTTGAGCCCCACGAAGACAACCGCGACGGGCTGGCGATCCGCTGGATGACTGAGCAACTTCTCCGCCGCCCAGAAACGCAAAAAGTGTTGCTCATCTTTTCTGACGGGGAACCGGCCGCCTATGGCTACGAACAAAACGGCATTATCGACACGCATGAAGCGGTGGTCGAAGCGCGGCGGCGCGGCATTGAGGTTGTCAACCTTTTTTTAGGCCGCGGGGCGGATGACGAATCGACGCGGCGGACGATTGAAAACATTTACGGCCGCTTTCGCGTTTTCGTTCCACAAGTGAGCGAGCTGCCCGACCGACTGCTTCCGCTTTTGAAAACGTGGCTGCAAAAAAGCTTGTAACAAAAGGATGGGAATCGATGATCAAACTATTTACCGACAGCGATTTAGACGGCATCGGCTGCGGATTGCTCGCCAAGCTGGCGTTTGCCGAGGTGAACATTTCGTTTTGCTCGTACCGGAACTTGGATGAACGGGTCAGCCAGTTCTTGCAAAGCGAGGAAGCGAATGGCGCCATGCTGTTTATCACCGACCTAGCCGTCGGCCAGGAGGTGGAGCAGCAGCTCGCCGAGCGGGCCAAGCGCGGCGGCCATGTGCAAGTCATCGACCACCACGTGACCGCGCTTCATTTCAACAGCTATCCATGGGGATGGGTCGCGCCCGAACGGGAAGACGGCAAAAAAACATGTGCAACCTCGCTCTTTTACGATTACCTCGTCCGCGAAGGAAAACTGGCGCCTAACGAAACGTTGGATGCGTTTGTCGAGCTCGTCCGCCAGTACGACACGTGGGAATGGGAAGAAAATGGGAATTTGCAAGCGAAGCGGCTCAACGATTTGTTCACCATTCTCGGGCTCGACGGCTTTTGGGAGACGATGAGCGAGCGGCTCGCCTCCGGGGAGGCGTTCGCCTTGACGGAGACGGAAGAGTTGCTTCTGGATATGGAAGAAAAGAAAATTCAACGCTACATCCGACAGAAGCAAAAGCAGCTCGTTCAGCGCTGGATCGGCGATTACTGCATCGGCGTCGTGTTCGCTGAACGCCATCTGTCGGAGCTTGGCAACGCCTTATCCAAACGGCATCCGCACCTAGATTTGATCGCCCTAGTCAATCTCGGGACAAAACATATCGGGTTTCGCACCATCCATGACAATGTCAACGTCGCCGAATTCGCGAAGCAGTTTGGCGGCGGCGGCCACCCGAAGGCATCGGGTTGTTTTGTGGATGACACGACCTTTCCGCTGTTTGTCATCGAGACGTTCCCGCTTGCGCCTGTTTATGGCGATGCGGAACAAAACCAACTGAACAAGCGGGAAGAGGCAGAAGGCGTGTTTTGGACGAATCATCAGGGCCAGTGGTGGTTAAGCCGCCAGACGGAACAGGGATGGACATGGTATGCCGACGGGGGAGAGGCTCGCACCTTTCCCGATGAAGCCGCGGGCGAGCGATGGTTAAAGCGGCAGTTTGCGGCAGGGCTCGCCTACGACGCCGCTGTGCTAGAGTTTTTAAGTGTGCGGCTTGGGCGGGACAAAGACGCCATCCAAGCCGACTATCCGTCGGCTGTCAAACAATACAAACATCAAACCGGCATCGAATAAGGTGCCGGTTTTCTTTGCGGCGACAAGAGAGAGACCGCTGGCTTTGCAGCATGGCGGCAGGCTGATTCCGGCGGTGACAACGAACATACTACGTGACACGGCGGCCCATTCCGCCAGCCATTTTTTCATAGTGCCGCGGCACAGAAAATGTTAACATAATTGTAACAGTTTTTGTGTTTAGGAAAAACAGTCTCTGATTATAATAAGTACATAGGGAGGTGAAGAGGGTGAAACAGTACGTCTTTTCCTTTTACACAGACCAAGGAAGAACGTCTGTCTGGGATGAGGCGATTCCGGCATCTGGGATGATGGAAGCCTTTTCAAAAGCTCGACGGCTGCTCATCAGGTACAAACAAGAGAAAGGCATACCGGTTCGCGTTCGGTATAAAGGCGTCCGCTATCGCCACACCGACATTGCATAACGTTGAAAGTTAAAAAGAAAGGATGGGAGCATGCCTTTCCTGCGACAATCGACACGCAGCGGGTAACGTGCAGTGTTTCATGAACCACTCGGGAACACTGCACGTTTTTATTTTATTTGCATCCGCACGCCATTCAACTCGGCAGGAGAAAGGGACAAGCCCAGCCACTGTCAAACGATCAGGAAGGCGAGAGTCAGTCAAGACTTTGTGGAGAACATTTTTTCGGTTCACTACGGGCGTTGTCAATCACTAGTTAGCGAACCATTTTCAGGAATTCATATCGTAAGCGCTTTCGGACTCTCATCCCTCATCTTGAG
>NZ_SDLD01000068.1:0-9570 GCF_013096875.1 Geobacillus sp. DSP4a
TTATGTCTTCTGTTGGCAGGCGAAACGATCGATCGAGTTCTTTCCGCTACCTAGGGCATTTTCTATGACCGAAATGCCCTATTTGTGCTGGGCTTTTTTATACACTAGCACTGGGGTGAATAGTTACCATATCGGAACGGAGCCGAGTAATATCATACGCTCCGCGGGCGTCGATCTCGGCCAGTGCGGCAACGGAGAAAAAGCCCAAATCCCGAATACATAGGTCATTCGGTAAAATCGTATGCTGGGCATGATAGGCAAAACGAGCGTCCGAGTCATTGGCCGATTGAACGCATAGCTGAAGGCAGGCGCCGGATAACAAGTCATATTCAAACTGAATTTTCACCCCCGACGAAACGGAACCTCGATAGTCTTCCCCATAGTCAGCGGGAACCAAAAAGCTGGTTGAATCCAAAATCCGCAGGCGGGTAAAACAAGTTCGATAGGTCTCCATGGCTGACAAAAGCAATGGACGTTGATGCAGGAGGAGAAGGAAAAACACTTCTCGCAAAAATGCCACGGCCCGATCGGTAAAACGCTGATTCAAGCCTTCGCTTGAAAGGGAACAGCCATGCCAGAGCGTCAAGGCCGCACACAACCGCTGAAGCGACTGTTTGGCCAGTGAGCCATCTCCCCATGCACAGAGAGTCAGAAAGGCTTCCGCCGTTAACGAACGCTGACGCCGGATAAAGCCTGTTTTCCGTGCGAGACGGGTTCATTCTTCGGGAGAAAAGAGTTGACGAATGGTTTGAACCCATGCTTTCATTTGTTTTTCCATGAAAAAAATCCTTTCTAACGTGGAGTGTTCGTTAGAAAGGATACCATGTTTTTGACGATGCACAAAGACCAAAATTCTTAACTTGATGGGTATGGGGTCAGCCCCCACTATCAATAAGGCCACTTTTTTGTGAAGTAAGTGATGCCTATGTCTATGGCTTCAAAGTAGCTGTCTAGAACGTCTGGAACTAGGTAAACAGCTACTCTGTGATTTCGCAGGTAGATATACCCTGTGCCTGATGCACCGGTAAAGTCACTTTTGAATTTGAAGGTTCCGATTCCATTTGAATCAATGGTCACTCGTGCTTTCGACAGGTTTTCTTGTTTGACATCTGCTCCATCATTTCGGTAGTAAATGACTCCGCTAATGGCTAGATCGATCTTATTGCCACCCAAATATTTCACTTCAGCAACTTGGTAATATTTATCCTTTGAATTGGACATATTGGTCCATGTCATATTATAGGTTTTTAACTGTTCGTTACTAACGTTTGAGATCATTGCGGAAGTAGGTTTAACAAATTTGCCGGAATTCTGCGGAACATATAATCCGCCACCAATATAATAATATCCCTTTTGAGTTTTTGCCGGTTTAAATACCGGTTTTTCCACACCCTTATTAAAAGTGCCTTTTTTGATCATTTTGTTATTCTTATCCAGCGTGTAATAATTGGTTGTCTTAGTCACTACAATCTTGCCAAGTTGCCCTTTTTGAAATGTTGTCTTTCCCCAAGGAATCGTGTAAACATAACGGTTTGTGCTTAACTCCATTGTTACAAAATGCTTGAGTATTACATCATATATACGTTCATACTCTTTCTCCATGCTCCCTTCATACATGGGTTCTGCAGGTCCTAAAGCATATACATTATTACTAGCCTTATCACCTTGGATGATAGGAATATAAACGTCTCCTTCTCCTTCATATGTATAAAAACCCTTTTTAATTAATACAATTAATGCACCCACTTTTTTAGAGGTCTCTTTGAAATAAAATTTCCAGCCTTCTTTGTCCTCCACTACCTTAATACGACTCAATTCTTTTTTGGGCAATAACATACTTAAATTATATTTTTTGCTGTAAACAGGAACTAATGGATCATTAGTTGCTGCTTGAAATGGTTTTGGCAAAAACGATGTCATTAATAAAAAAGCCAACAATAATGAAATAATTTTCCTCATATAGGTCCCTCCTGAATTTTTTACCAATAAATTGTACCATGGGAGTGCTTTATTGTAAATAATTATTTTCATTTTCTGACAATAAATAACTCAAACTTTGCAAACTGAAATCGTTGGCTCCTTGGTAGGAATTAGGGCTTAATACTATTTATCTAGCTTCTATTTTATATTAACTGTCTCAAAAGTTATTTGAAACGGATTTTATGTTTCTACTAAAGTACAAAAAGAAAAGCCCTGCAGAGATTTATCTCCGCAGAGCCTTTCGACAAACTTGGGAGCGTGACAGGCGATATTACTTCTCCCTTTGAATCCTTAAATATGATATTAGAGGTATCAACTCCGTTCGTTACCGTCCATAATTGAACATTTTCTGCGCCTTTAATCTCTTTTACATTGGCATTGTCGATTAATACTTCTTTTACTTCTGCACCGCTTAAGTCAATGACAGCATCTTTTGAAGTTGGGCTGATCACAATTTTTGTATTTTTTAAACCTTCCCCTTTAACAGTAGCTGAGTTCTTTAACCAGATTCCCTCTCTAATTACTGAAGTGCCGTCCATGTTGACCAGAGAGTTGGAAGCTTGAATCGTTAGTTTTTTAGTTGAGAAGCCAACAAGATTATATACCTTGTCATATTTCGGCTGTGCAGCACCTAATTGTATCTGAATTAGTACCGGATCATGGTCGCTTGCACGTCCGTGCACTTCCATAAAAGATGAGTTGATATGGACAATATCGACTATTGTTGATTGTGCCAAGTTATTAGATACTAAAATGTGATCAAGTACCTGGGAGTTCCCTTGATGCGTATACGAATAGCGCTCTTCTGCCGGAACTTTCTCGATCATATTTGTTAATTCGTTTCCTTTTAGTGTTTTTAAAGGATTTGAAAATTCGAAATCATTAAAGTCCCCTAATACCACAATATTTGCATTCGGATCTTTTGATTGAACATCTTTTACAAAATTGTTAACAATTCTTGCCATTTCAAGGCGTTTAGCCTCGCTTTTGAATTCTGGAGGCTGAACTTTCCCAAATAAAGGAAAGTCTCCGCTTTTAGAGTTGAAATGGTTTGCTATTACGATCACACTTTTTCCGTTAAATTTAAACTGTGCTGCCAGCGGCTTACGGCTGGAATCAAACGCCGGGTTTGTTGGGTCAATGCGGCCTGGGTTTAATGTCAGTTTTCCATTTTCAAAACCAACTGCTTGTGTGGCAGTACCTTTTGTTCCTTCTACAAGAGATACCCGGTCTTGGTTATAAAGAAAGCCAACGCGAATATTTCCACCAGGAGCACCGCCGTCCCTATTATTTTCCGGAGCGATATCCGTATAAGCGTATTCTGGACCTCCAAGTTCTTTAATTTTGTTGATTAATCTCGCAAAACTTTGATCAGCATTGGTATTTCCGCTGTCTGTTTCCCCGTCATTATCCTGCATTTCTACTAAACCGATAATATCCGGCTGCTTCAAATTTTGGACAATTGCTTGTGCTAGCTTTGTTACCTTTGCGTCATCTGTTTTTGCTGAGAAATTCTCTACATTGTAAGAAGCAATTGTCAGTTTCTCTGGGTCTGGAGTAATCGTTGTTGTTTCACGAGCGGTTGTTCCTTCAATAAGCTTTGGTAAATCACTTTTATTGCTTAACACTTTATAGTTGCTGAAACTATAACTTACAACCCCCTTGATTGAGCCATTAAAATAATCTCCCGTTTTTGCCACATAGTTTTCATCATTAATATCAATCATGATTCTTTCAGGGTTGTAGTCTGTTTCTGAAATTTTTAATCCACCAGCTATTGTATTCGTTGGAATTGATTCAGGGACAACGATGATCTCACCATATTTTTGCGGTGCAACAACCTTTGGATTATCTACCTGCACAAGCATTCCTTCTAAGCTTTCAAAGAAGTCGATTCCGTCTTCTTCCGGATCAAATTTAGTGAAACTGTCATTATCAATAACTTCAGTCGGAAGGGCTCGGTCTTTTCCAATCACAACTGGTGCAGGAAGCGGTTGTCCTCTTGAAATCACTTTTATTGATCCAGATGACGCATTTATTTCTGTAACAGTCAAATCTGTTTGTGCTTTTTCAGAGTATCCTTCCAGTAACCATTCTTTTACCTGTCCTGTTACTTGAACAACGTCACCAACATTTACGCCATGAAGTTTTTTATAAACTAATATTCCTTCTGATGTCTTATCATCATTATCTGGCTGTAAATCTTGCATATAAAAGTTATTATCATCAACTACATAAGTTACGATACCTTCAACATCTGTTACATTTGATCCATTTAATGGTGAAATATGCCCAGCGCCCTGAATATCACGGATACGAATTTCTCCAGCTTGAACGATGTAATTAAAGGTAGCTACTTCACTGTTCGTTAAACCATCTTTAACACCAAAAGCCTTGATCGTAGTATTTTTAGTTATAGTAATTGGTTCACGATAGACGAGGCTGTTTGTCGTAGGTTCGCTGTTGTCTGTTGTGTAGTAGATTGTCGCGCCTTCTGTGGCTGTTGATAATGTTATCTTATCTCCTCTCTTCACTAGTCCCGAACCAGGAGTCGCTGTAATAGGTTGCACTTTACTTAAATCAGTAATAATATCAGCTGCATCACGAGGAATTAACTGGTATGTCCCATCAAATGCACCTAAGACGCCGGTAATAGATTCATAGGTTTTATTAACAGAAAGTAAGTTTACATCTTCCGGACGAATTACAAACGTATTTCCGTTGCCATCTTTGGCAATATAATTGCCGTTGGATAAAGATTCAACGGTTACATTGTGAACAGCTACAAGCATACCTTCTTTATCTTCGTTAAGTTGGTCTGCTGTTAATACTTGCGGCTGTGGAACAGTTTCGGATCCGATTACTTGTACATCACTTGCTTGAACATTGATTTCCAATAACGTTCTGTATTCTGCCAAAGTTCCTTTTACACGAACTTTATCTCCTCGTTGAACATTCAGTCCTGAACCGTATAGGACGATTCCAGCCGTTTCATCCTGGATATAGACGGTATTTTTTAATACAGCCGTCACGATTCCTGTAGTCCTCACCTGTGTGCCGACTGCTTGTTTTCTTACATCCGCAATCGATTGCTCTTGCAAAACTTTATAGACAAAAGTCTGAACTTCACTTTTTTCAAGCCCATTTGCTACAGCGATTGCTTTAATCGTTACATCTCCGTCAATGGTTATTGAACCTGTATACTCTGTACTTGTTTCGGTTGGATCTGTTCCGTCCATTGTATAATAGATTTTTGCACCTGGTGTTGCTGTTGATAGCGTTACTACTGTTCCCTTTTCAACCCCTCCGGCTGCAGGGGAAGCGGTGACTGGTTGGACTTTTGATTGGTTGGTGTCCTCAACAAATTCAATACTTATTGGAGATTTCAATCCAGGTAAATCATTATAACTCTCCAAATTTCCTGTAACTCGAATTTTTTTACCTAAATTTCCTGGATTTTTAGCCAAACTAAATTTTTCTCTATATGGTGCTGTTAATTGAATATTTAACGTTTTGAACTTATCTGTTTCACCAGCTTTATCTGCAATACTAATATTATATAGACCTTGGCTATGATCAAATGGTGGTTCGTAAGTAAAATTCCCACTTCCTTTAGAATTGCCAACTATATACCCTTCTACCGTGGCACCATTTGTACCTTGCTTGGCAATTGCTTCAGCAACTGTCATAACTTCAGCTGCTTTTGATACATTAACCGGGACGAACAGACTTATGGCCATAACCCAAATGAGCACTATGTTGAAAGTTTTCTTCCAACTTTTTATCTTCATTTTATCCTCCCTAGGTTTATATTTTTTCCATACATAGCCCCTGGCAATTTTGCCCAGGGGCTTGTTTAATTTTTTTAGTCAAGGAAATATGTTTCGCCTTCTACCGTAACATGGTTTAAAACGATCGCTGTGTTTCCTCTTAAATAAAGGTCACCTTTTACAATTGCATACTCTAATTTGTCAACTCCCGTTACATCAACAGAAACGTTGCCGTTGTAAACTTTAGGAGATTGTGCCGTTCCGCTGAAATCAGCTGCGTTTATAGAGGTTATAGCAGTCGCTACATCAATGATACGTCCTTCCACCGATGGATTTACCGTTTGATTTGGTTGGGCGGCGATATAATCTCTGAACATTTCCCAATCGACAAATCCCGGTTCGCTAACGCGTCCTTCTGCGTAAGCCTTAGCGAACATGGTGTAGCCATCTCCACCTTTTGCGGTAAAGGTATTTGTGGCTACTACGTATGTTTTATTAGGATCTAACGGAACATAATTGTCTCCTTCTTTCACTTCCACTGTTAACACTTTTTCACCTAATGGTTTTCTGCTGTCATATATGAATTTCATACCGGAAACTTGCAAGTACCCGCCAAAAGGTTTTGGTGCGTCTTTTACACTGTGTTCAAGCGCTTCTTTGATTTCAGCACCCGTCAGTTTCATTAATGCTAATGAGTTTCCAAAAGGCATTACTTCCAGTATTTTTGCTAATGTAATGTTTCCAGCCGGGATGGTAGCACGGATTCCACCCCCGTTTTGGAGAGCAATGACTGTATCTGGATTAATAGTTTTTGCCTTTGCCAGCATGCTGGCAGTAATCAAATTTCCTAAGTTTGTTTCGCCAACACGTGCAGGCGGATTTCCTCCAATTAAATCAACGGCTGCTTGTCCAATAATAGTATTTTGCTTTTCTACAACTTTTGGTTTGTATTTTGTTGCTAAAATTTGAGCAGCTTCCGGATCATCTTGTAGCACATAAACCTCTTTATCTCCTACTTTTACTTTTTGATCAATGTCGATCAGCTTGCCGGCATAGCCAACCACTTTCCCATTCTCATCAAACTCGACATCTAGCGTACCAAGGTACTTGCTATATTCATTCGCTTGAACAATAACAGTCGGCTCTTCTCCTGTTTTATCAACAACAGGTTCAACAAGCTTATCGTGAGAATGTCCGCCAACAATAACGTCTATTCCTTCAACTTCCTTTGCCAACGTAAGGTCATTATCTCCACCGCCGTCGTTAAATCCTATATGGGTTAATGCGATAATTTTATTGACTCCTTGGGCTTCGAATGCTTCAACTGCTTTTTCCGCCTCTTCAATGTAGTCTTCAAAGACTACGTCTTCACCTGGACTTGAAATATTTTTCGTTTCAGCTGTTGTTAGGCCGAAGATACCGATCTTTTCTCCATTTACTTCTTTGATAGTTCCATTATAAATTTTTCCGTTTTCTGGATTTGAAGATATTTCATTACGGAAACTTACTTTTAGATTTTCATCTTTGGAGAAATCGACATTGGCGCTGACAAATGGGAACTTCGCCCCCTTCACAAAGTTAGCTAAAATTGCAGTTCCTTTGTCAAACTCATGATTTCCAAATGTCATGGCGTCATAGCCCGCAAGATTCATAAACTCTAAATCTGCCAATCCATTAAATTCATTAAAATACAATGTTCCAGAGAACACGTCTCCTGCATCTAATAACAATGAATTAGGGTTTGTTTGTCTTACCTGTTTAATTGCAGTGATGCGTCTTGCAATATTGTCTAAATGAGCATGTGTATCATTTGTGTGCATTACTGTTAATTTAAATGGGTTTCTCGTTCCACCTGATCCTGTATTACCTGTTGAACCAGTTTGTCCACCGGGATTGTTCTTTACTGTAACACCGGTAGCCGTTTGCACCGTACCGTTATTTATTACTTCAATAGAACCCGTGACGGATGAATCTTTCTTAATCTCTTTAATTACAGAATCTTTAGCCACTTCAATTTTTGCATTAGCATTTTTAACAGTGACCGTAGCTTCCTTTAAGTCCCCTTTTAATTCGATTTTTTGCCCTGATTTTTCGGCAGCCAGGTTCACGGCTTGTACTTTCGCGCCTTGCTCTGCTTCCAATTTCGCTTCTGTCTTCACTTCGATTTCTTTCACTACAGCGTCTTTCGCTACTTTGACTTGTGAACCTTCACCCGTTACTTCTACTTTCGTATTAGAGAAGTCACCCTTTAATTCGACACCTTTACTTGATTCGCTGCCTTTCGTGCCAATGGAAACGACTTCGTATGCTCCTTTTTCTTTTGACTCGAGAATCACCGCTCCTGTTGCCCCTGCTGTTTCTGTAAGAGATAATGTCTTAATTTTTGTGCCTTCTTCCGCTACGATGTTGGCACCGTTCGCATCATTGATTTTCAATTCTTCCGCTGTGACGTTTTTCTGATACAAACTATGATCAGCTACGTCATCAACAATAATGACACCGCCTTGGTTATTCACCTTGTTTACTTTCACGTTTTCCAGGTAAACCGTTCCAGCGCCTGTTTCGTTCCCTTTAATAATAATGTTTCCATTCACTTCGGCATTTGCCAGTTTAATATATTGATCTTTTCCCGCGATGAGGATGACGGATTGATCGTATTTTTTCACTGCCGCTGCCGTTCCGCCAAAAGTGGTTGGCTTGTCCGCTGCAGTAGAATCTGCATTAAAAATTGCAAATCGCTTTTCCAGCTCTGCCTTAACCGGGTTTACGTAAGCCATTACGCTTTTTAATAGATTGCTATTTTCTTTCAAAACTCCAATCTTTAAACCTTCGCTCACAAATTTTTCAATACGGTTTTTATGGTAAATCGCTTGATCAATCTTGTTTTCTTTCAGCGCCGCGTTCAAACGGTCTGTTTCTATTTTAATGGAAACTGGATATAACGCCGCATCTTTCACTTGTTGCGCAGGTTTGAGATATGTTTGAACCAATGCTGTACGAGTAGAAGCGCCATATACTTTATAAAAAGCGGGGGACTTTGTACGAATTTCTTTGGTTAAATCATGATACGCTTTTTCTGTGGAGTCATTTACGATATGGTTAGAAATTAATTTCTTTAATATATTGGCTTTCGCTTCGATTTTTTTGCCAGCCGATACAGCGTCTATATAAGAGGTAGCGCGATCAACGTATACTTGAACATTTTGCGTGAGACGAGCCTCCAAAATATCTTTCTCTTTTCTTTTCAGCTTCTTTACTTCTTCCCGAGCAGCTTTCAACGCAGATTTTGTCTCATTAAACAGCTTCATATCTGGATAATCTAACACATTTTTAGGATAAACCTTTTTCCGGTAATCGTAAGAAACTTGCCATTTTAATGCGCCAGCAAGTTTTTCCGCTTTGACAACCAACTTCTCAGCATTGGTCGTTATTGCGGCTTGAGCCGGATTGGAAACCACCACTGCATTAGCGGCGAACGCAGACATAGCAGCAATAGATATTGCTAACTTTTTAGTTTTTTTCTTTCTCATTCTTCTTTCTCCTTTCCTAAAAATATTGATTCCGAAAATAAGTATAATTATGGTAAATAAAATCCGTATCCTGAATCCGTGACAAAACATCTTTACAATGGTCGCAAACCGTTGATACGATAAGGGAAAACGACGTTGACGATTCTTCATCAAGTAGGTGATATGATGAAAGATTTCCCGATTCGGTTTGTATTGACAGATGAAGCGATTACCCCAAGTGCTGGGCTTGCTCTCGTTGGCTACTTACTCCATCGAACGAAACTGGATAAACGGGTAAACGCACTTCGGCT
>NZ_SDLD01000069.1:0-9274 GCF_013096875.1 Geobacillus sp. DSP4a
TGACTAATTGTTCCTCCAGCTCTTTTAATAAAGGCCATTCTGTGGTAAGATGTTTCATGGACTCTCTCCCTCCTGTTTTGTTGATGTTGACAATCACCATCATAGCAGGGAGAGAGTCCTTTTTGCATGACATTTGCTTTTTTCTACCGCGCTTCGCTTGGTGGCCCCGACGAGCGTCGCGAACAAAAGTTCGCAACCCTCGTCGGGGATCATTTCGGAATGTCACCCACAAATATTTTACTCACACCTGATGCAACCCCAAGTCAAGGAAGGAGGACGAAGTCCGCTCGCACTTCTGGGGAGTTGCAAGCCCCCACTTCAAGCGTTAGCGAAGTGGGGGTAGTTGACGAGAGTATTGGTCATTAACGTGCGCATATCAAATGCGCCCCCTGATTTGGAAGCGGTATAAAATTTGTTGTGTAACGGGGCATCAAACAAAGACATCGTTCCGTTTGTTTTCGTAATGTAATTGTGCAACTTGTTGATGTCATAGCTCCAATATTCCCCGACGGTAAATAGCGGCTTGCCAGTCTGAGAACGCACATACGACAACCAATCAGGAAAAAAACTGAACTTAATATGCTTGACGGCATCAAGCCGGAACCCATCAATGTTCGTTGTGTTGACATACCATTTCCCCCAGTTTTTCAGCTCAGTCACGACTTCGGGATGATCCATATCAAGGTCGGCATACAGTTAGCACAATGCCCTTCCCCCTTAATCAAATGTTACATTCGACGGTTTGGATTCCAAAAAATGAAGGGAAATGATTGCATAAAAAGAGTAAACAGGAAGCAAAACCTCGAACGGTTACGTCTATTATAATTTTTATTTGTAATCGTTTTCAATATCGAATTTAAACGATTTTGAGTTAGGAGTGAATCGAAAATAAAAAACAGAGGGGAATATAGTTGAAATATTCTGTTTATTCGTATAAGATAAAGATTGATGAAATCGTTTGCATCAACCATTTTGCGCAAACGATTGCACAAAGAATATAAAAAGGAAAGGAGAGAAGGAAGTTGGCCAAACAAAGGAGAAGGGAGCGGGGGATGATCAAGAGGGCAAGGAGAATGCTATCATTGGTTTTGGCATCGGTGTTGTTGCTGGCATTGACTCCTTTCCAGGCGGTTGCCGCTGCGAACGAGGCAGGAAGTTCTAGCGCTCTAGGGAATGGAGCGCATCGGTGGACGGCCGAATCCACGGCCTCGCAACCACGGACGATCACGCTAGTCGGCAATTTGCAAGATGAGTTGGGCCATACGGCGGAATGGGACCCGGGGGCATTGGCGACGAGGATGCATGATGAAGGGAATGGGCTTTATACATTCACCGGGACGCTGCCAGCCGGGACCTATGAGTACAAAATTGCGGTCAACGGCAGCTGGGATGAAAATTACGGCGCCGGTGGTCGCAATGGCGCAAATCTGGTGTTGAAGCTGGATCGGCAAACCGAGGTGACGTTTTATTACAATGACCGGACGCATGCGATCGCGGATTCGACATGGTATACGGCGATTGCGAAGGAGAAACAGCCGCGTCTTGTCGGGACGGTGCTGCCGGCCATCGGCTATGAGAGGGAGAGCAACGGATGGACTCCGGGGACATCGACGGCGCTGTTGACCGATGATGATTTTGACTCGGTGTACACGTTTAAGGCGCAGGTGCCGAAAGGATCGTATGAATATAAAATTGTCCTCGGAAACAATTGGAATGAGAGCTACCCACAAGAGAATGCACGCTTAAATGTTTTGGAAACGACGATCATTACATTCTTCTTCAATGCGAAAACAAAAGAGGTGTACACCGACTACAACCCCAATGGCTCTGACGGTGTTGTTCAGAAAGACCAATTAAAACACAATACATGGGATACGTTGTACCGCCAGCCGTTTGGCGCGGTGAAAGCGGGAACGAAGGTGACGCTTCGTCTGGCGGCGAAAAAAGGGGATTTGACGAAGGCGGATGTGTATGTGAAAAATGCAACGACCGGAACCGCCAAAGTCTACACGATGGAAAAAGTCGGCGTGCTCGGGGATGATGAATATTGGGAGGCTGTGTTCACCCCTTCGACGCCCGGGGTGTACGGGTATAAATTTATTGCTCAAGATGCCGGAACGAAAGTGGAATACGGCGAAGATACGCAAGAAGGGCAATGGGGGAAAGCGGTGGACAGCCGCGCGGAGCTGTTTCAACTGACGGTGTATGATCCGGATTACAGGACGCCCGACTGGATGAAAGAAGCGGTGGTGTATCAAATTTTCCCGGATCGGTTCTTCAACGGCAATCCTTCCAACGACAACAGTAAGCAGCAGGCACGCGGGGCGCAGCCGATTGAGCATCGCGATTGGTCGGATTTGCCCGATAATCCGCGCCTGAAAGGAACGAGCGGCTACGATGGCGACGGCGAATGGTCAAATGACTTTTTCGGCGGAGACATCGCCGGAATTGAACAAAAGTTGGATTATTTGCAGTCGCTTGGGGTGAACACGATTTACTTAAATCCGATCGCCAATGCGCCATCGAACCATAAATATGATGCGAGCAATTACAAAGAATTGGATCCGATGTTCGGTTCCCCGGAAGAATTCCAATCGTTTGTGCAAGCGCTTGCGAACCGGGGAATGCATCTCATCTTAGACGGGGTGTTCAACCACGTATCCGACGATTCGATTTACTTTGACCGCTACCACCGCTATCCGACCGTCGGCGCGTATGAATATTGGGAAGCGGTTTACGATTTGATGAATGAAAAAGGATTGAGCGAGGAGGAAGCGCGGAAACAGGCAGAGGAGACGTTCAGACAACAAGGACAAGAGTTCAGCCCGTATGGATTTCACCTTTGGTTCCATATTGAAAACAAAAAAGTCGATGGCCATTATCAATACCAATCATGGTGGGGCTATGACAGTCTGCCGGAGTTTAAGTCGGTGACGGGGGAAAAAGTGCCGCATCCGAGTGAATTGAACAACGATGCGCTCGCGAACTACATTTTCCGCGAACCGGATTCGGTGGCGAAAAGCTGGATTGCCCGCGGCGCCTCCGGCTGGCGGCTCGATGTGGCCAATGAGGTGGATCCGGCGTTTTGGCGCGAGTTTCGTCAAGAGCTGCTTCACGGATCGTACGACCGCGGCCCGACGTTAAAAGAAGGGGAGCAGCCGCTCATTTTAGGGGAAATTTGGGATGACGCATCGAAATATTTTCTAGGCGACCAGTACGATTCCGTGATGAACTACCGGTTCCGCGGGGCGGTGCTTGACTTTTTGAAAAACGGAAATGCGGAGGAAGCGGACAAGCGACTGACGGCCATAAGGGAAGACTACCCAAGTGAAGCGTTTTATGCGCTGATGAACTTAATCAGTTCGCATGACACGGCGCGGGCGGTCTTTCTGCTTGGGAACGGAACGGATTCATCCGAGCGGGCGGAGCTTGATCCGAATTATAATGAGGAACTTGGGAAAAAGCGGCTCAAGCTGGCGGTGATTTTGCAGATGGGATACCCGGGAGCTCCGACGATTTATTACGGCGATGAAGCGGGAGTAACAGGCTCAAAAGACCCAGACAACCGCCGCACGTATCCGTGGGGCAAAGAAGATCAAAATCTGTTGTCCCATTATCAGAAAGTGGGGCACATTCGCCAGCGCCATCAATCGCTGTTGGCCCATGGCGACATCAAGACGGTGTATGCGCAAGGGGATGTATACGTATTTGCCCGCCAATACGGGCGTGAAGTGGCGCTCATTGCCGTCAACCGCGGCAATGAGGACAAGACGGTGGCGCTTGACGTCGCTTCGTTGCTTCCGAACGGCACCGTGCTTACGGATGAGTTGCATGATGGCGAGAAAGCCACGGTCGCTGGCGGAACGTTGACGGTCACGATTCCGGCCCTGGATGGACGGATGATGTTTGGGACGGTGACGGTGGAAATGCCGGCAGCAGTCAGCAAATTGCAGGCGAGCCCTTCGGATGGCCGTGTCATGTTAACGTGGGAAGGAAATGCGTCGAGATACCGAATTTACGAGTCCACGTTAAGAGGGGCCGGTTATACGATGGTGCAAGAGACGGAAACAACTTCGGCTACGATCGGTTCGTTGACGAACGGAACAGCCTATTACTTTGCCGTTTCGGCGGTCGATGAAAACGGGAATGAATCACCGAAGGTCGAAACGAATCGCGTCGTTCCTCATTACCCGCTGACGAGCGACAATGTCCAGTTCGTGACAACGTTAAGCGATGCCACACTGGATTTGTCAAAGCCGCAGCAAGTGGATGTCCATGTCAACATCGACAATGTGACAAGCAAAGGAGCAGCTGATGGGTTGCAAGCGGTGTTGCAAGTGAAAGGCCCGCATGACGAAACATGGAAAGAATACAGAGCGTCCTACCAAGGACAAGACGGCGACGCCAACGTGTTCCGGGCTTCCTTCACTCCGCTCGCCGCAGGGACGTATACGTATCGTTATGCGCTGACGACCAATCTCGGCAAGGAATGGGTGTATACAGCAGAGAAGCAAGTGACGTTTGCGGCAGACAGCAGCGACCAAATAGCGCCAGCAGACGCCATCGAGCTGCGGCAGCCTGCGGTTGAATCCGGACAAGTGAATTTATCATGGACGTTTGTTGGGAAAAAAGATGGAGATGCTTATTTGTTAGTCATCGAGCGCAACGGTGATATCGTGCATACAACCACTTCGATCGGCGATTCATTTACAGACTACGATGTCGAAAACGGCACCGAGTATGCGTACGTTGTCAAGCTGTATGACCGCGCTGGAAATGTCACCGCGTCCAACACGGTCAAAGTGAAGCCGGACATTGTGATGGTGAAAGTCATTTTTAAAGTCAAAGCCCCAGACTATACGCCGTTAGATGCCCGAATTACGATTCCGAACAGTTTGAATGGCTGGAACACAGGGGCATGGGAAATGTCGCGCAATGGAGCGGTGACGCCTGATTGGCAATTTACAACTGAAGTGCAAGAAGGGGAAACGATCACGTATAAGTATGTGAAAGGCGGGTCGTGGGATCAGGAAGGACTGGCTGATCATACGCCTGTAGACAATGGGGATGATGATGTCAGTTATTATGGATACGGCTCGATCGGCACGGATTTGAAAGTGACCGTTCACAATGAAGGAAACAATACGATGGTTGTGGAAGACCGCATTTTGCGCTGGATCGATATGCCGGTGGTCATCGAAGAGGTGAAAAAACAAGGGAGTCAAGTGACGATCAAGGGCAATGCCATTAAAAACGGTGTTTTGACGATCAATGGCGAGCGGGTGCCGATTGATGGCCGGATGGCATTCTCGTACACGTTTGCGCCGGCCAGCCATCAAAAAGAAGTGTCGATTCATATTGAACCATCGGCCGAAAGCAAAACAACCATTTTCAACAACGACGGCGGAGCGATTGCGAAAAACACGAAAGATTATGTGCTGAATTTAGAAACGAAGCAATTGCGCGAAGGGAAGTTGACAACGCCGCCAAGCAACGGCGATTCTCCGGGAAGCGAAACGCCGTCCCATGACGGAGGGGCAACGCCAGGCAACGGCACCTCTCCGGGCAGCGGTGGTCCATCGGATGGCGCATCCCCTGGAGGGAGCGTTCCTCCGGGCGGCACAGCTCCACCGGGAAACGAAGCGCCTCCATCCAGACCACCGCAAAAACCGTCTCCATCGAAACCAAAAGAGAAACCGAGAAAGCCAACCACTCCTCCAGGCCAAGTGAAAAAAGTGTACTGGGATGGCGTGGAGTTGAAAAAAGGGCAAATCGGCCGCTTGACGGTGCAAAAGCCGATCAATCTATGGAAGCGGACGAAGGATGGGCGCCTTGTGTTCGTCCGCATCTTACAGCCTGGGGAAGTATACCGCGTCTACGGGTATGACGCGCGCTTCGGCGGGCAGTACGCGGTCGGCGGCGGGTATTACGTAACAGACATCGACACGCACATTCGCTACGAAACGCCGTCAAAGGAGAAGTTGAAGTTGGTGAATGGGGAGTAAGCAAGAAAGCGAGGCTGTCCGAATGAATGGGGCAGCCTCGCTTTTATATGTGAAAATAACGGCAGGAATTTTACTTATGGTCGGCATATAATAATAAGTGAATGCATTAAGATGAAAAAAGAGGGATATTGCGAGTAATCGAGAATAAGTATATTAAACGTTTGCAATGAGTGATAAATGCCGACATTTAGGTGAAAAGAGTGGTGATCATGAATGAAGAAAGAAGTAAGCAAAATCATAAAAGATATTTTTGTGCGTCAAAAAGGATTTGCGAAGACAGAAGACTTAACCAGAGAAGGAGTGAGCAAATATTATATTCGAAAGTTCGAGCAAAATGGAGAAATCATTAGGATAAAACGTGGGCTGTACCGTTATGTTGCATTTGAAAGTGATCAAAATGAAGAAGTGGTTGAAGTATCAAAAGTGATCCCGAATGGTGTTCTTTGTCTTTTGTCGGCATTGTCTTTTTATGAGTTAACAACTTATAACCCGTGGGAGTACCAAATTGCTATTGAAAGAAAATCAAGGAAACCCCGTTTGCCCGATTATCCGCCAATTAAAATTTTCTATTTTTCAAAAAAACAGTTTGAATATGGAATTGAAGAAGTGGAGGTAGGTGGCCATAAAATAAGCATTTATAATCGTGAAAAAACGATTTGTGATATTATTCGATACAGAGAAAAAATAGGAATCGATTTAATGAAAGAAGGTTTGCGAAATTATTTGCAAAGTCCTGAAAAAAACATAAATAAACTGGTGGAATGTGCTGAGAAAATGCGCATCAAGACCGTTTTATTAAAATACTTAGAGGTGCTTTTATAATGGGAAATGTTAAAAATATACCTGCTTCAGTTGGAGAAAGACTAAAGAATATTGCTAAACAAAGCGGAAAAACCTTTGATTTCATTTTATTGTTGTATTTTCAAGAAAGGTTGCTATATCGACTTTCCATTTCTCATTATCGGGATCAATTTGTTCTAAAAGGCGGTCTCTTTTTATTTTCCTTAACACAATTTCAATCTAGGCCAACCAAAGATATTGACTTTTTAGCCAGACAAATTTCGAATGATATTCAATATATCAAAGCTGCGTTTGAGTCCATTTGTACGTTAACTGCTGAAGAAGATGGAGTCGAATTTGATGTAAAGGGCATTACGGCTGAACGAATTAAAGAGGGTGCTGATTATGAAGGGATTCGTATGAAAATTCCGGCAGCACTTGGCAAAATAAAAAAGCAATTGCAACTGGATATTGGGTTTGGTGATGTCGTGATCCCAAAACCACAAGAGATGCAGTATCCTACTTTATTAAATATGAAGCCCCCGGAGATTCGAGTCTACTCAACTTATTCAGTAATAGCTGAAAAGTTTGAGGCGATGATCTCACTATCTGTTGTCAACAGTAGAATGAAGGATTTTTATGATGTTTTCACACTTTTATCAACCGAGAATTTTGATGGACGCGTCTTATGGGAAGCCATATTTGAAACCTTTCAAAGACGTCGAACGAATTTAGAAAAAGAACATCCTGTGTTTTCACCTTCTTTTGCAGAAGATGGGAGCCGAAACAAACAGTGGAAGGCATTTTTGCAAAGAACGGGTATAAAAGAAGATCTACAGTTTCCCTTCGTCATGGAGAAAATTCGAGATTTTCTTTTTCCTGTATATGACTCAATTTTAAAAGAAAATGAATATTGGAAAATGTGGAATAGCCGGACTCTTAAATGGGAGTAACGAAGAAGACAACAACGGACAACGTGTAAGACATCGACACGCACATCCGCTACGAAACGCCGTCAAAGGAGAAGTTGAAGTTGGTGAATGGGGAGTAAGCAAGAAAGCGAGGCTGTCCGAATGAATGGGGCAGCCTCGCTTTTTGCACGCTATTGTTCGCTCGTGACCGTAACCGCCAACCCGTCCGCATCATAGGAAAGGGCAATCACAAGGCCGTCTTTGTGAAATACGAGTGCAGGCGGGTAGCCTTGGCCAGAATCGGACTGTTCATACTGGTTTCCAAATAGCGTGATGAGCTGTTGTTTCAGATTGTTGTAAATCGCTGTGAGCTGATCGTTTGTGTACTCCCTTTTGAGATCTATTAATCAAAAGCGTCAGGATTTATAACAACCTCCTCAGTTAGGAGTAGCAGTAAGGAGGCTTCCTCACTTGATCCTGTCAATACCGGAATGGAATATCCACACGAACCCGAGTAACCCACTATCAAGTCAGTTGGTAATGTTTTAGGATATTCTGCCACACAGTTATTTCCAACATCAATAGACCAAGGTTTGTTTACAATTTTGGTTAACTTCTCTATTTCATTTAACACTTTCTCTGCCCAAATTTCTAAAGGCTTTATATACCTACCGTCACGCTTTATGTTCATAGTGTCATACATAGCAAATATACGTTTTAAACTTTTTTGAGGAATATTATTAGCCTCTATATACAGCTCTCCGTCTACTTCTCTAATGGTCCATTTGCCTAATGAAATCTTCTCATTACCATTTATGATTTGAATAGAACTTAATTTTTTAGCGTATTGATCTAATACTACCTGTTCCAACTTTGCTTTAGAAGGAGTTTCATATTTTACACGACCGTCACGATTTATGTAGTATCCACCTCCTAAACCTAACATGCCCGGCTTAAATGTGTAAATGCGGAATGTTTGCCCCGGCTTTAGATTTCGAACAAATACCTTCTTGTTTCCCACTAGCTTATAAAGTGGCGTTTGTTTTAAAACGGTTAATCTACCAATTTGCCCCGGCTTTAGCTCTGCACCATCCCAGTAAACTACTGCCTCTGCCTTGTTACTTACTGAAGGCAAGAAACTAAAACCTAATGCCAACACAAGGGCGCAAATTATTGGTTTAATCCCCCTAAACATATAAATACCCCCCTAATTGAGTAATATTTTACAATAAAATAATACAACAATTGTAACAAATAGGGAATTGGTATTATGTCAAGAAAATAGAGATTTTTTCTACCGCACTTCGCTTGCTGGTCTTGTCAGGGAATGAAGGTGTAATCATCTTTCATTCCCTGACAAGGAAATATATAGATGCACATTGAAACATTAACGTCCGTATAAGTGGCTTCCACCCCGGTTATACTGCTCCTAGGTACTTCACGAAGAAAAGGAGCGGAAACGGAATGAAACGATTGAAAATCACCAATGACCATGGATGGACGCCACGAACCCTTCGAAAGGAAGAGAAAAAAATCAAAAACATTTCCCTGCGTCAACGCGTCATGGCCGTTCGCCTC